>DATLBM010000022.1:0-2496 GCA_035526885.1 Thermoanaerobaculia bacterium
TGCGAGCGCCGCGCGCGTGCGCGACTTCCACACCTGCACCGCCAGCGTGGCCACGCCGCAGCCGACGATCAGCGAGATCACCTCCGCCTCCAGCACGGCCGTGGCGATGGCGTTCGCCGCGAAGATCACCCACAGCAATGCGTCACGGCGAAGCGTGAGCTTCACGAGCTTGTACGCGCTGCGCAGAATGATGGCGATCACCGCCGCGCCGATGCCGTAGAACGCGGACTGCATCCACGCCAGCCCGCCGAAGCGCACGTACGCCATCGAGATCGCCATCACCATCACGAACGACGGCAGGACGAACGCGAGCGCCACCAGCGTGGCGCCGAGGATTCCGGCGCGGGACCAGTCGAGGTAGATCGCCAGTTGCGCGGCCAGCGGGCCGGGTGCGAGCTGCGCGAGGGCCAGGCCTTTCACGTATTCGTCCGGCGTGATCCAGCCGCGCTCTTCGACGAGATCGCGCTGCATGGCGCCGGCCAGTGCGATCGGTCCGCCGAAGCCGAATGTGCCCAGCCGCAAAAAGTAGCCGGTGAACGCGGCCAGCGATGGACGCTCAGCCACCCAACTCCTCCACCAGCGCCGCCACGTGCCGCCGGATCGCAGACGCGGACCCGTGAAGATCCTCGCCGGCCATCGGCACGTCGTCCCATCGCTCGGCGGCCGTGACGGCGCAGCCGATGGCAACGACCTTCGCCGCCGCGCGCAGGTCCTCTTCGGAAACGTGTCGCGGCCGGAACGAACGCACATCGACGCCCTCGCGCTGCAGGAGATCCGCGACCGGCTCCGGCACCGCGTCGTACGGATCCTCCGCCGCCGCGGACGTCGCGGTGAACGGGAGCGCACGCTCCGCCGCCAGCTGATTGAAGTACGCCGCGGCCATGACGCTCTTCGCGCCGCCGTGAGGACAGAGGAACAGCACCTTCGTCATGCCTTTAATCTAGCAGTTGCTATACATAATCGCAACTGTTAGCATCGACGTCATGCCTCGCTGGCTCATCCTCGTCCATCGCATCCCGCCGCGCCCGCTCTACCTGCGCGCGAAGATGCGCCAGCGCCTTGCCGCGGCGGGGGCCGTGGCCGTCAAGAACTCGGTCTATCTCCTGCCGCAGGGTGCCGAAGGGCTGGAGGATCTGCAGTGGATCGCGCAGGAGATCGTGTCGGGCGGCGGCGACGCGCACCTCTTCGAAGGCGACTTCGTCGACGGCGCGGCGGGCGACGCCGCGATCGAGCAGTTCCGTGAGGCGCGCAACGCCGACTACGACGCGCTCGCCGCCGATGCCCACGCCGCGATGAAAGCCGCGCGCAGCGCGGCAGCGGTCGCCGAGCTGGCCGCGAATCACGCGCGCCTGGTCCGGCGCCTCGACGAGATCCGCCGCATCGACTTCTTCGAGGCCGGCCATCGCGCCGCCGCGGAAGAAGCGCTGGCCGCAATCGAAACGCGATTGCAGAAAGACCGGAAGGAGGAGACCCGCATGCTCAAAGCGAATCCCGATCTGCGAGGCCGCACGTGGGTGACGCGCCCAGGCGTCAAAGTCGACCGCATGGCGTCCGCGTGGTTCATCCGCCGCTTCGTCGATCCGAAGGCGCGCTTCCGCTTCGCCGATCCCGCCTCGCCCAGGAAAGAAGGCGAAGTGCGCTTCGACATGATCGGCGGCGACTTCACGCACGAAGAGGATCGCTGCACGTTCGAGACGCTGATCGGCCGCATCGGTCTGCCCGACAAAGCGGTGCGCGCCATCGGCGAGATCGTGCATGACCTGGATCTCAAGGACGGCAAGTACGCGCGCGCGGAAGCGGCGGGCGTGCGCATGATGCTGGACGGCCTGATCGCGCGCACGGAGAACGACGACGAGCGCATCGAGCGCGCCCTCCTCCTCTTCGACGATCTCCACGAAGCCCTCGGCAAAAGGACCCGCCGCAAGTGACGCTCGACGTCGCCCGCGCGCAACGCGCGCTCGAGCAGCTCGTGTCCATTCCCGGGATCTCCGCGAAAGCGTTTCCTGCCGAGGAAGTGCGGCGATCGGCGATGGCCACGGCGGAGACGCTGCTCGATTACGGACTCACCAACGTCGAATTGCTCGAGACGGCGGGACATCCCGCCGCATTCGGCGAGCTGCATCGGGAAGAGGACGCGCCGACGATCCTCGTCTACGGACATCACGACGTGCAGCCGCCCGGCCGCATCGAGCGATGGACGTCGCCTCCGTTCACGGCGACGGTGCGCGACGGCCGCATCTACGGCCGCGGCACGGCGGACGACAAAGGCGGCTTCCTGGCCTCCCTCGCCGCGGCGCACACGTCGCCGTGCAATCTGAAGTTCCTGATCGAAGGTGAGGAAGAAATCGGCTCCCTGCACCTCGGCGCGTTGCTCGACGAACATCGCGCGCGGCTGGGCTGCGACTTCATCGTGCTCTGCGACACGCCGAACTTCGCGCGCGGCGTGCCCGCGCTCACGTACCGCCTGCGCGGCAACTGCATCGTCGACGTCGAGGT
>DATLBM010000023.1:0-5046 GCA_035526885.1 Thermoanaerobaculia bacterium
AACGCCTCCTGCCGCGTCGGCGAAGTCCGCGCCAACCTCGGCACCGAAGTGATCTCCAAGGAAGGCCTCTTCCCCGGCCGCACGCACTACTTCAACGCGCGCGGACAGACGCGCGTGAACGTGCACGTCACCGCGGGCGAGATCGACGTCACGCTGAAGTGACGTGGCGACGGGCTTCAGCCCGTCGTCACGCTACTTCTTGACGAATGCCTCGGCTTCGTCGCGCGTGCGCACTTCGCCGCGGATCTGCGCCTCCAGCAGCGCGCGCTTGATCGCGCCCAGCTCTTTTCCCGCTGGGAGGCCGGTCAGCGCGCCGATCTCTTCGCCGGTCAGCAGCGCGCGCGATGTGAAGTCGGGCCAGTCGAGCGCGTCGTCGCGCCCGAGGGCGCGCAGCACGGGCGGCAGTTGCCGGGCGATCGTTTCGCCGGCGTCGTAGAGCGCAATGCGATCGTGATGCTCGATCAGGCGCCGCAGCGTCGCCGCATCGCCTTTCGGCTCGTCGAGGAGCAACGCCCACGCGCCGTCGAGTGCCACGTCGTCCGCGAAGAATTCTCGCGTGCGCAGTTGCAGCGGCGCATCCAGTCCCGTCTGGTGCAGCAGGGACACCGCGCGGCGGAACGCGTTCGCGCTGAAGATCACGCTCAGCTCGTACGCCACGCGCTCCCTGGCCACGTCCGTGATGCGCGGCGCACGCTCGCGCATCGCCCGCAGCGTCTCCGGATCGATCTCGAATCCGTACTTCACCGCCATGCGCACGCCTTTCAGCGTGCGCAGCGGATCGTCGTCGAAGTTCGACGCCTTCACCATGCGTACGACGCGCTCGGCCAGGTCGCGCTGTCCGCCGTGCGGATCGAGCAGCACGTCTCTCGCGAGATCGACGGCCATGGCGTTGACGGTGAAGTCGCGGCGCGCGAGATCGGCATCGAGATCGCCGTCCAGCAGCTCCGCGAAGTCGTAGACGTGCTCCGGCAGCACGACGCGGTACGCACTGAGATGCTCCTCGTTGCCGAGGCGGATGACGCGGTTGCTGATCGCGTGGGCGGCGGCGAGCGCATCGAGACACGCGACGTCGGCGTCGGCGGGATCGAGGCCGAGAAGGAGATCGCGGATCGCGCCGCCGACGACGTAGCTGCCCGCCGGGAGATGTGCGAGCGCGGGAAAACGGCGGGTCAGTTCCTCACGCCACTGCATTCCTCAACACACCGATCCCCTCCACTTCCACTTCCACGGTCTCGCCCGCGGCGAGCGGACCGACGCCGGCGGGCGTGCCGGTGAGGATGACGTCGCCGGGCATGAGCGTCATCACCGACGAGATGAACTCGATGAGGAACGGCACCGGGAAGATCATCTGCGACGTGCGTCCGTCCTGGCGCACTTCGCCGTTCACGCGTGTGGTGATGCGCAGGTCGGACGGATCGGGCTCGTCTTCGATGCACGGCCCGAGCGGGCAGAACGTGTCGAAGCTCTTCCCGCGCGTGAACTGCACGTCTTTTTTCTGGAGGTCGCGCGCGGTGACGTCGTTCGCGCAGGCGAAGCCGCGCACGGCATCGCGCCAGTTCTTCCCGCTGACGTTCTTCGACTCGCGGCCGATGATCACCGCCAGCTCCCCTTCGAAGTCGACGCGCTGCGATTGCGGCGGACGGACGATCGTGCCGAACGGCGCCAGCAACGCGCTGGGCGGCTTCAGAAAGATGATCGGCTCGACCGGCGCCTCGTTGCCCAGCTCCTTGGCGTGATCGGCGTAGTTGCGCCCGACGCACACGATCTTCGTGGGAAGGGCGGGCGGGAGGAGGGTGGCGCCTTCGGGAAGCTCGCGCGATTCAGCGATGCGGCCGTTGAAGAGGAAGCGGTACGTCTTCACGACTGGCGATTCTAGTGTCATCCCGAGCCGCCGGAGCGAAGCGGGCTCCGAGGCACGCGAGAAGGTCCTTCGACTGCGCTGCGCTCCGTTCAGGATGACACGGGCCGATTACGACTGGCGATTCTAGTGTCATCCTGAGCCGCCGGAGCGAAGCGGAGGACGGTCGAAGGACCTTCTCCTGCTCCGAGGCACGCGAGAAGGTCCTTCGACTGCGCTGCGCTCCGCTCAGGATGACACGGGCCGATTACGACTGGCGGTCGTAGATCAGCCACAGCCCCGAGAACCCGCGCAGAAGGCGGAAGCGCGAGCGGTAGAGCTGATGCAGGATCCGCCGGTTCGCGTAGTACACCGCTTCCTGCAGCAGATCGCCGAACTGTTCGTCGAGCTCTTTGGCCACGTCCAGGCTCTTCTTCGCGCGCGCGAGCAGCTCCGGTTCCGGACGCACGCCCGCGGCCATCGCCGTGGCCAGCACCGTCGCTTCCTCGTCCACTTTGACGCGCAACGCCGCGGCGCGGAGATACAGCAGCCACAGCTCCTCCGTGTCTTCCGGCGCGTCGGCGGCGCGGCGGTCGAAGAGTTTCTGAAACGCCGCGGCCTCCCACGGCTCCAGTCGCAGCTCGCGCGCGCAGGGCAACTGCACGACTTCCTCCGGCTCGACGCTGACGTCGACCAAGCCGATCGCGGAAGCGATGCGCTGCAGGAACTCGAGCAGCGCCTCGTTGCGTCCGAAGCGCTCGACCACTTCCTCCGACTGCCGCGTCTCGTCGAAGAACGCCTCCGGCAACGGCGGCGCGATCTCCACTTCTTCGTCGAGCCCGCGGTCGAGCTGCGCCAGGATGCTGTTCATGCTGGCCTTGAGGCGCGCCACCATGTCCGCTTTCACGTTGTGCTCTTCGCGCGCCGCGTCGAAGCGCTCCTTCTGGGCGCGGAACCGCTCCAGCTCCTCGGCCAGCCCCGTGAAATTTCGCTCCAGCGCCGAGCCGTGCGCGACGAGCTTCTCCGTCTCCTCGATCAAACGCTGTTCTTCCGGCTGGTAAAGGCGAAGGTAGCGGTTCTTCGATTCGATGTTCAGTTCGATGACCGACATCAGCACGTCGGGATGACAGTAGAGATCGCCGATGCGATGCTTGAACGCGCGCGCGTTGCGCACGAGGTTCTTCTCCACCAGGTCGTCGAAGCGCGCGGCTGAGGCGATGTCGTTGCGCATCGTGTGCAGCGCGCGAATGACGCGGATCACTTCCTCCTGCGGCGCCTCGGCGATGCGCAGCAGCGACACGAGTGCGATGACGCGCTGCCGCAGCTGCAGCGACTCGCGCATCACGTACTCGCCGCGCATCGGGGCGGAGTCTTCGCCGAGGCGGGTGAAGAGGAAGTCCAGCTTGTCGCGGCGGTCGGCCTCGACCGCGTCCGCGTAGCAGTAAAACTTGATGAGGAACTGGATGATGTCGTCGTCCTGGCGTTTGAGCTTCTCGAAGAAGCGGCGCAGGACGGACGCGGCGATGCGGTCGTCCGCTTCGAGGAGCGTCGCGGCGGTGCGGTCCAGCGAGGTCTCCACGCGATCGAGCGCCTGCGTGGCGGACGTCGTCTGCGCCGCGTTGAGCATCGACGAGACGTGCTTGATCGACTCGTAGAGCTTCTCGAAATCGATCGTGTACGGGATGGGCGCGCCGAGGAGGTTGCGGAAGGCGCCGGAGGCAAACTGGTGGTACGTCCAGTTCGATTTGAACCGGTCCGTCACGCGGACGTACCGCGCGTGCAACGCGCTCAGCTCCACCACCGTCACCGCCAACTCCGAATGCTATATTCTGGCATCAATGGCACAGACGACGTTAATCAGCCGTGAACAGATCGAGACGCGCGTGGCGGAGATGGCGAAGGAGATCAGCGCCGAGCTCGAAGGCTCCGACGTCATCGCTTTGTGCGTGCTCAAGGGCGCGCTGTTCTTCTGCGCGGACCTGGTCCGCCAGATGACCATGGACGTGGCCCTCGATTTCATCCAGATCTCGAGCTACGGAAACCAGAAGTACTCCTCGGGCGTGGTCACCATCCTCAAGGAGCCGCAGCTGGACATGCGCGGCAAGGCGGTGCTGATCGTCGAGGACATCATCGACAGCGGCCTGTCGATCCGCGAAGTGACCAACTACATCGAGAGCCGCGGCGCGGAGAAGGTCAAGACCGCGGCCTTCCTCGACAAGCCGAAGTCGCGCAAGGTGCCCTTCGTGCCCGACTACGTGGGCTTCTCGATCGACCCGCAGTTCGTGATCGGCTATGGCCTCGACTTCGCGGAGAAGTACCGCAACATCCCCGAAGTGCAAGTGCTCAGCGACTAGGTTTCTGCGCATCGCGCAGGAACGCGAGATACGTTCCGGTGATGCGGATCCACACCCACGTCGCCAGGATCGTCAGCGCGACTCCGGCGATCGCCAGCAGCCGTCCGTACCGGTCGAACCGCGACATGATCTGCACCATGCACGACAGGCCTGCGAGCGCCGGCGCGTATGCGGACGACCATCGCGTGACGCGCTCCTGCTTCACGTAAGAAATGAAGTCCGCCGAGTTCGTGCGCGGCAGAGCGTTGGCCCTCGCCACCACGACGTTCAGCAACCCGACCAGCGCATAGGCGACGACCACCGCGATCGCGACCCGCATCCGCCGCCGCGCGGTGAGATCGGCGAGATGGACGATGAGTGCGATCGCGCCCGCCGGTACCAGCACCGCCACCGCGCGCGAGAGCCGCATCCGGATGCGCAGGTAGTCGTGCCGCCGGACGAGATGCTCATTCCGATACACCGCCGCGCGATAGTCATCCTCGGGAAACGCATCCTCGTCCAACGGCCGCTGCAACCACGCCTTGCGCGCGAGCTCGAGCCGCTGGCGCTTCTCGATCCGCTCGAGAAGCGTGTCCGCGACGCGATCGAAGAGCAGGCCGATGAGGTAGGCCGCGCCGAGAACGACGACCGAGGAAGGACCAGTGTCCCAACCGAAGACGGACAGCGGCGGGACGCAGCCGGTCCACAGGACCACGGCGATCAGCAGCACCAGGCCGCCGATGATCAGCTGTTCGACGTAAACGTCAGTGGCGCTCACGCAGCGCCGCCCGCGCCTCGGGGACGATCACGCTCACCCATTGCCGGTATTGTGCGCCCGACGGATGCAATCCGTCACCGGCGAACAGCGCGGCGTCG
>DATLBM010000024.1:0-6697 GCA_035526885.1 Thermoanaerobaculia bacterium
CATGAGGCTGCAGATGATGAAGGCCAGGCCGGTGACGAGCGCACGCAGAGTGCGCGACTGCCCTTCGTAATACTCCGTCTCCGTCTTCACCTGCACCGAGATCTTCGGATCGCTGGTCAGCGCGTCCTTGAACTCCTTGAACGAGCCCGCCGAAGCCAGCTTCGCGATCACGATCGACGACGAGGAGCCGCGCTGGTACGCGGGCCCGAGGACGGCGGCATCGGCCCAGAGCTCCGACTCCGAGATCGAGCCGTTCGCCTCGAAGATGCCCACGACTTTCCAGGCGTTCGTGCCGAAGCGAAGCTCCGAGCCGAGGTCCGTGCCGCCGAACTCCAGGTGCGCGCCGCGGCCGACGATCACTTCGTTGCGGCCCCACTCGAGCATGCGTCCCTCGACGATCTTCACTTCCGGACGAATGGTGATTCCGGCCTGGCGCACGCCCCTGAGGGGCACGTTCGCGGAGGTATTCGTCGAGCGCTTCGGCAGATCGACGAGCACGAAGAACTCCGGCGAGACCAGTGCCTTGCCGGATGCATCGCGCGCGACGCCGGGCGCGTCGCCGACCGCGTTCACGTCGGCGAGCGACATGACGGACGACATCTCGTTGTCCGCGCCGGCGCGCAGCACGAGCGCGGTGTCCGGCTTGCCGGCGACGACCATCACGCGGCGGAATCCCTCCGCGATCGAGAGCACGCCCACGAGCACCGTGACGACGAAGGCGATGCCGACGACGGCCGTGCTCGCGGAGCCGAGGCGGCCGCGCAGCGTGCGGAGGTTGAAGGCGATGAGTGCGGCGATTTGCCGGAAGATCGTCATTACTCTCTCCGAAGCGCTTCCACTGCGCTCAGTCGCATGGCCTGCGCCGCCGGCAGCGCGCCGGTGAAGAGACCCAGGCCGAGCATCAGGATGGCGGCACCGATGCGCGCCGCGGGCGGGAAGAAGAAGACCGGCAGCGCGCCGCCCGTGGGATCGCCCCGCGAGACGAACAGGATGCCCAGCGCCAGACCGATCCCGCCGCCCACGATCGCGAACAGCAGCGACTCGATGAGCACGAACGCCAGCACCTGCGCGTCCGTGAAGCCGATGGCCTTCATCACTCCGAGCTCGCCGGTGCGCTCGCGCACCGCCTGGGCCATCGTGTTGCCCGCCACGAGCAGGATCATGATGAACACCACCAGCAGGATCCACTGCACGATCGCGCCGATGTTGCCCATCTGCTCGGCGAATCCCTTGATGAACGCTTTTTCCGTTTCGGCCTTCGTCTCGGCGGGCGAGTTCGCGAACGCGGCGTCGATCTCCTTGGCCACGCGCTCGGCGTCCTTCGGATCCTTGATCCGCACCGCGTACCAGCCGGTCAGGCCTTTGCCGAACACGCGGTTCTCATCGATGTACTTGTGATTGAGATACATCGACGTCGTGTCGGTGTCGGGATACTGGCCGTCGAAGATGCCCACCAGATCGAACGTCCAGAGGTTGCCCGTCTTGCCGCGCATGAACGTGGCCTGCAGGGGAACGCGGTCGCCCACTTTCCAGCCGTAGCGATTGGCGGTGGTGCGCCCCACGATCGCGCCCGTCCGCGTCTTCGCGAACGCCTGCTTCTGCTCCTCGGGCATCTTGAACTCGGGGTACATCGGAAAGAACTCTTCCGGCACCACGGCGATCTGTCCCCACGAGACCTGCTTGTCCTGATACAGGCCGCCGAACCACGACTGCTGCGTGGCGTCGGCCACGCCGTTGATCTGCTCGATGCGGCGCTCGTAACTCTGCGGCAGCGGCTGGATCAGCGTCACGCGGTTGCGCACGACCAGCCGGTTCGCGCCCGCGACGCTCGTGCCGAACGCGAAGGCATTGCGAATCGTGGCCAGATAAACGAAGAGGATGAACGCGACCACGATCGAGAGGATCGTCAGCAGCGTGCGCGTCTTGTGGCGCCGGAAGTTGGACAGGATCAGCGGGATGTACTTCATGCGGCCATCTCGCTGGAGACCTGTCCGTCGACCATCTGCAGGCGGCGCGACGCGCGATCGGCTGCGTGCGGATCGTGCGTGACCATGATGATGGTCTTGCCGTGCTCGCGGTTCAGTCCCTGCAGCAGATCGAGGATGCCGTCACCCGTCTTGCGATCGAGATCACCCGTGGGCTCGTCGGCGAGGATGAGCGTCGGATCGGTGACGATGGCGCGGGCGATGCCCACGCGCTGCTGCTCGCCGCCGGAGAGCGTGCGCGGCGTGTGCTTCGCGCGATGACTCAGGCCGACGATCTCCAGCGCCGTGGCCACGTGCTTCCTGCGCTCGGCGCTGGAGAGACTGGTCAGCAGCAGCGGCAGTTCAACGTTGCGCTCCGCGCTGAGCACGGGCAGGAGGTTGTAGAACTGGAAGACGAAGCCGACGTGGCGGGCGCGCCAGCGCGCGAGCTCTTTGCGCGAGAGCGAGTCGATGCGCTGGCCGGCCACTTCGATCGTGCCGCGTGTGGGCCGATCCAGTCCGGCCAGAAGATTGAGCAGCGTCGACTTGCCCGAGCCCGACGGTCCCATGAGCGCGAGAAACTCGCCGCTGGCGATGTCCAGATCGAGATTGCTGAGCACGCGTACATCCTCGGAACCGCGGTGGAACATTTTTTCGACGCCGCGGACAGATACCAGCGAATTCATTTCGCCTCCTTTTTGACTTTCACGGAATCGCCATCGGCAAGCTGCTCGGGTCCTTCGATGACGACCTGCTCGCCCTCGCGCACGCCCGACGCGAGGCGCGCCACTTCGCCCTGCGTGCTCTGCACCTTCACGGCGCGGCGCTCCACCTTTTCGTCCTTCACGACGAAGACGACGTCCGCCGCTCCATCCTTGCGGATGGCGGTGCGCGGAACGTCGACGGCGATGGTGCTCGCGGCGATCGGCTCGTCGGTGATGAACGCGACCTTCACTCCCATGTCGGGCAGGATGCGCGCGTCCTTCTGATCGAAGGCGATGCGCACTTTCACCGTGGCCTTCTGGCGATCGGCGGTGGGGACGGCGGTGATGACGTGCGCGGGGATGCGCCAGTCGGGATAGGCATCGAGCGTCGCTTCGACGCGCTGATTCGGACGGACGCGGTTGATGTAAGCCTCGTTGACGTCGACCTCGATCTCGAGCGAGGCCATGTCGACGATCGTGCAGATGCCGGTGCGCGTGAAGCCGCCGCCCGCGGAAACGGGCGAGATCATCTCGCCGGGCTGCGCGTCCTTCGACACGACGATGCCGTCGAACGGCGCGCGGATGATGGTGTCCTCGACGCTCTGACCCTGCAGGTCGACCTGGCGGTGCGCGCTCGCGAGCTGATCGCTCTGCGCGGCCAGTCTCGCGCGTGCGGCATCGAGCTGCGCGCGGGCGCGATCGGCATCGGCGCGGCTGGCGATCTCACTCTGCGCGAGTTTCTGCGCGCGGTCGTAGTCGAGTTGCGCCTCGCGGATGCGCACGCGCGTCTCTTCGAGCGCACTCCCCGCCGCTCGCGCTTCTGCCTGCGACAGCGCCAGTCCGCGCGACGCGTACGCGGCGTCGAGTCGCGCCAGCACCTGTCCCTGTTTCACCTGCATGCCCTCCTCGATGAAGATCTCGGTCACTTTGCCGGTGACCTTCGAGGAGACGGTGGCCTGCCGGCGCGCGGTGACGTAGCCGCTGGCGTTGAGCACGGCGCCGGCGGATTGCCCGGCGATGCCCTGCGCGGACGCGACGCGCACTTCCCTGGCGCCGCCGCGCGTCAGCGCCCAGGCGCCGAGGGCCAGGAGAAGAAGCGCGACCGGTGCGATGAAGAGCCACGGCGAGCGGCGGCGCGGCTCGGACTCCGTCCGCGCGATGCGAAGACCATCGAGAGTTGCTTTGTCGACCATATTGGACGGGCGTCATTATGGCGATGCAGCCGGGGTTTGTCAGTTGACGAATGTCAGGACGTTGACGTGTCATCCGACGTGTCATCCCGAGCGTAGTCGAGGGATCCCCCGCCTGGATCGCGGGGTCCCTCGACTCCGCTCGGCATGACACGTTGTTAAAACTTGTGACACTTCGAGGGTGCGCCGAACCTCGCGTGCCACAATCGCGTTCAAAGATCGATCGCCATGCGCCGCCTCTCCCGCCGTTCCATCTGGCTTCTGCCCGTGGTGATCCTGCCCGTGGGTGCGCTGCTCGTGATGCAGTACCGCTTCCTGCGCACGCTGGAGCAGAAGTCGGTCTCGGCGGAGCGCAACTGGCAGCGCGGCGCGATCGAGTCGGTGACGCAGGACATCGACGACGCGTTACGACGCGAGGCCAAGGCCGCGCTGGCCATCTCGCAGGCTCAGCTCGCGAGCACCGACGACACTCTGAGCAAGCACTTTCGCGCGCATCACTTTCCCGGCGCGAAGTCGTTCTTCGCGGCGTCGTTCGGTCCCGGCGGCGAGATCACCACGCTTTACTGGGACACGAAAGGCGTGCCCATGGAGCGATGGCACACGGATGCCGACGCCGTGAAGATGTCGGTGATGCCCTGGCACGCCGCGCACATGTGGGGACGCGTCGCGGAGCCCGTGCTGCAGGTCGATGAGCGCGACCGGTGGCGTCGCATCATTCAGCGTCCGGTGGTCGACGAGTCGATGCACGTCGTCGGCGTAGTCGGCGTCGTGCTCGATCCGCACCTGGCGAAAAAGAAGATCGCCTTTCTCGCCTCGGGCCTTCTCAAGAATCGCTATCCCAAGCGACCCATGAGCGTGCTGGTCGGCGACAACGTGCCGCGGCCGTCGTACATCGCGGAGTCGCTGGCATTCGTCTTCACGAACTGGAAGATCGGCATCCGCGACGCGTGCACGAGTCCCGAGGAGCTGGCGGCGCACCAGTTCCGCAACAACGTGATGTGGACCGGCGGCGCGTTCGTGGTGCTCCTCGGCGCGATCGGGTTGGCCGCGGGCGCGACGGCGCGGCAGATGCGGCTCTCGCAGATGAAGAGCGACTTCGTTTCGAACGTGTCGCACGAGCTGCGCACGCCGCTGTCGTCGATTCGCGTCTTCGGCGAGTACATGCGCCTGGGCCGCGTGACCAGGGACGAGAAGATCCGCGAGTACGGCGAGTACATCGAGGCCGAGAGCCGCCGGCTCACGGCGCTCATCAACAACATCCTCGATTTCTCGAAGATCGAGTCGGCCGAGAAGAAGTACCGCTTCTGTCCGACCGACGTCGTGGAGCTGGTGGAGCACACGGTGTGCGGCTTCGCCATGCCGCTGCGCGAGGCGGGCGTGCACATCTCGTTCGCGTCGGAGGGAACGAAGCCGCCGGTGATGGAACTGGACAAGGACGCCATCGCGCAGGTGATCGTGAACCTGCTCGACAACGCGGTGAAGTACTCGAACGGCAACAAGTCGATCGACGTGACGGTCACGGGCGGCCGCGACGACGTGCGCATCCGCGTCCGCGATCACGGCATCGGCATCCCGCCCTCGGAGCGCAAGAAGATCTTCGAGAAGTTCTACCGCGTCGGCAGCGGCCTCGTTCACGACGTCAAAGGCAGCGGCCTGGGACTGTCCATCGTGCAGCACGTGGCCCAGGCGCACGGCGGCCGCGTGGAAGTGGAGAGTGAAGTCGACAACGGCAGCGCGTTCACCATCGTGCTGCCGATTCGCAAGGAGCCCGCATGAATCACCGAATCCTGATCGTCGAGGACGACCCGGCCATGTCCGTCGCGCTGCGCGACGGCTTCGAGTTCGAAAAGTACGGCG
This sequence comes from Thermoanaerobaculia bacterium, assembly GCA_035526885.1. GTDB lineage: Bacteria > Acidobacteriota > Thermoanaerobaculia > Gp7-AA8 > Gp7-AA8 > QHVT01. The sequence continues at coordinate 5,716 of DATLBM010000024.1, forward strand.
TGGACATGGCCGCGGACGGCGAGGAAGGCCTGCGCCAGGCCACGCGGGGCACGCACGACCTGATGATCCTCGACGTGATGCTGCCGAGAAAAAGCGGACTCGATGTCTGCCGCGAGCTGCGCCGCAACGGCTCGCGCACGCCCATCATCATGCTCACCGCGCGCGGCCAGGAGATCGACAAGATCGCGGGCCTCAAGCTCGGCGCGGATGATTACGTGACCAAGCCGTTCAGCTTCATCGAGCTGCTCGCGCGCGTGGAGGCGGTGCTGCGGCGGACGTCGAAGTCGGCGGTGCCGGAGCAGTACGCGTTCGGCGACGTGGCGCTCGATTTCCGCACGTACCAGGCCACGAAGTCGGCCCTGCCCATCGAGCTCACCCCGCGCGAGTTCCGCATCCTCCGCTTCTTCATCGACCACGCGGAGGAAGTGGTCACGCGCGAGTCGCTGCTCAATCACGTCTGGGGCTACGACAGCTCGGCCTTCACGCGCACGGTGGACACGCACATGGCCCGCCTGCGCCAGAAAATCGAGAACGTGCCGGGCGAGCCGAGACACCTGATCACGGTGCATCGGGTGGGGTACAAGTTCGTGCCTTAGCCCTTCGCGAACCGCTCCAGAATTCCCAGCACCAGCTCCGTGAACTGCGCCTGCACGCGCGCGGTGGTCTCCATCACTTCGGTGTGCGTGAGCTTCTGCTTGAGGATGCCCGCGGCCATGTTGGTGATGCAGGAGATGCCGAGGGCGGGGATCTGCATGTGCGAGGCGGCGATGACTTCGGGGATGGTGGACATGCCCACCGCGTCGGCGCCCAGAACGCGGAAGGCGCGAATCTCGGCGGGAGTCTCGTAGGTCGGGCCGGAGAGGCCGAGATAGACGCCTTCCTGCACTTTCAGTCCCTGGGCCGCGGCCACTTCTTTCGCGATCGCGCGCAGCGACTCGGCGTACGCGTCGCTCATGTCGGGGAAGCGCACGCCCAGCTCGTC
>DATLBM010000025.1:0-2196 GCA_035526885.1 Thermoanaerobaculia bacterium
TGGCGAAGCAGCCGGTGGACACCGGATCGCAGCGCTTCAGCATCGTGGTGGACCGCAAGCCCACGCGCGCCGGGATCGATCCGCTGCACAAGCTGGTCGATCGGTTCCTGCCCAACAACACGGTCAAAGTGAAGGACAAAACGGTGCAATAGGGAGCAAACGGCAACCGCATGGACGCGGGGGAAACTGCAGGAAGAAACAGGAATATTGCTTCTTGCCGTTTTCTGTACTTTCCCCCGCGTCCGCTTTGCTTTATCGGCGGGTCAAGCGACGGAGCTCGATCTCCGAGAGGATGAAGCCGAAGCCCGGCCAGCCGCCGGCCGCGATCGACGCGGCGAACGCCGCGCGCGCGTTGGCCGTGTCGCCGCTGACCAGATACCAGTTGCCGAGGCCGTAGTTGAGCGTCGACCGGCCGACGTTCGTGGTGTCGCCCGCCGCGAGCACTTGATCCGGTCTGAGCTCGCCGCGATACAGCTTGATGCGCGTGCTGTAGGCATTGGTGTTCGGCTGCGTGTCAGGCTTGCGATCGAGGTGCGCCTTCGCGTCCGCGGTACGGCCGGCGCGCATCAGCGACATCCACAGCCAGTCGACCGAGCCGCCCTGCTCCCCGGCGTTCGGCGCGCGCGGGAGCGCCATCGTGAAGAGGCGCGCCGCTTCGTTGTACTCGCCGCGCGCGAAACGCACGATGCCCAGATGATAGAGGATGCCATAGTTGGTGCTGTCGATCGCGTACCCCTTCTGGAGGTCGGCGAGCGCGCGGTCCAGCTCGCGGACGGAGAGGTAGCGATGGCCGCGCCAGCGGTACAGCATCGCGTCGTTCGGCGCGATCATGAGCCCCTTCGAGAAGGTCTCGATCGCCTCGCGAAACTGCCAGACGCCGGCCTGCGCGACGCCGAGTGCGATGATCTTCTGGACGTTGTTGGGATCCCTCGCGAGGGAGTCGAGCGCGCGCGCGATGGGGCCCGTGTCCGCCTGGGCGCGATACTCGATTCCCGAGGGAGACTTGTACTGGACCGACTGTGCACCAGCCACCGAGGCCAATGCCACGCACAGAATCACGGCTTTCATAAGAGCTCCTCTGAAGTTCCTCTGCGTCCTCTGCGCCTCCGCGGTGAAAGCTGTTCAAAGCCTGAACCGCAGAGGCGCTGAGACGCGGAGAGATCTTAAGTGCTGGGGGCTGGCTCGGAAGACGCGAACAGGACGTCGGAGTCTCCGTGCGACTCCATCTGGCGCATCACCATCTCGTGATAGACGCCGCGCGCGCTCATGAGCTGGTCGTGCGTCCCGCGTTCCACGATGCGCCCGTCTTCCATGAGCAGGATCATGTCCGCGCGCCGCACGGTGGAAAGGCGATGCGCGATGACGAAGGTCGTTCGGCCGGCGAGGAGCTCGGCCATCGACGCCTGGATCAGCTGCTCGCTCTCGGTGTCCAGGTTCGATGTGGCCTCATCCAGGATGAGAATCTGCGGGCGCGCCAGGATCGCCCGCGCAATGGCGAGGCGTTGCCGCTGGCCGCCCGACAGCTTCACGCCGCGCTCTCCGATGAAAGTCTCATAGCGAAGCGGTAGCTTCTGTATGAACTCGTGCGCGTTGGCGCGGCGCGCCGCGTCGAGGACCTCGGCGTCGCTCGCGTCGTGCCGGCCGTAGGCAATGTTGTCGCGCACCGTGCCGTCGAAGAGAAACACCTCCTGCTGCACGATGGCGAGCAGGGAACGGTACGAGCGCAGCGTGAAGTCGCGGACGTCGGTGCCGTTCAGCACGACCGCGCCGCGCGTGGGATCGTGGAAGCGCGCGACGATGTCGGTGACGGTCGTCTTGCCCGCGCCGCTGCGTCCCACGAGCGCTACCACCGTTCCGCCGGGCACCATGACGTCGAAGTCCTTCACGACCGGCATGTTCTCGCGGTACTCGAAATCCACGTGGTCGAAGCGAAGCTCCCGCACCACGGCCGGCGCCTCCGTTGCGTTGGGCCGGTCCGGCTTGTCGTGCTCCATCCCCAGGATCTCGAAGACACGCTCCATCGCGGCGAGCGAGCGCTGCATCTCCGAGAAGGAGTTCACGATGTTCCAGACGGGATTCAGCAGCAGGAAGGTGTACCACTGGAACGCCATGATGTCGCCGATGGAGGCGCCACCCGTGAGGTTCAGCCAGCCGCCGAACCAGACGATGACCACGTTCACGACGGCGATCAGCAGT
>DATLBM010000026.1:0-2037 GCA_035526885.1 Thermoanaerobaculia bacterium
GCTGCAATTCCGAACCATCGCGCGCGCTCCCTGTAGCGTTATCGACCAACGCAAACCAAGGCTTGTCGGCGTCACGCTGTTTGGTATCGTCGCGCGTGGCGCTCCGCCGTTCGCGCAGCCACTCGACGCCCATCCCAGCCAGGAAGGTGACGACCGGGACGCCAAAGTCCTTCAGCACGTCATAGGTGTTCATGCGAGGATTCTACGCGCGACTACTTCAAGCCACCGAGGCTCGCGGGAGTATCGCTTGAAGTCGTCGTGTTCGCTTCGGCTGAACTGACGGTTGTTTTTGTGTATCTTATCGTGTGTTCTGTATGCGGCTCATGGATCTGGTGGATGGGTAAGCACCGCTCTTTCAATCACTTACATCGGGTCCCCGTAGCTCAGGTGGATAGAGCAACAGCCTTCTAAGCTGTGGGTCGAGTGTTCGAGTCACTCCGGGGACACCAACCGTAGATTGGGTCAGACCCCATTCACGTGCCCGAATAGAGGACGAACGGCGCCCAGTACAGCGGCTTGCGCTGCACGCCTGGCGAGTGCACGAGTTGCAGTTTTGCATCGCGGAGCGCCACGGCGGGATCGGCGCCGGCTTTGATGCCCGCGTACATGCGGTCCATCAGCTTCGGCGTCGTCGCGTCGTTCACTTCCCACAGCGCGGCGATGACCTGATCCGCTCCGGCGCGGAGGAACGCCCACGCCAGCCCGACCACGCCTTCGCCGGCGTACGTGCGCGTGCCGGCGCCGTGGCAGCTCGAGATCGTTACGAGCCGCGCGGACAGCGGCGAGTTGACGACGTCGCGCGCGAGGAGCTTGTACGACTTCGTCGCGCTGTCCATCGCCAGGATGACGGCGGAGTCGAGCGGGCGCTTGCGCGTCGCGACGCCGTGCGCGACGAAGTGCACGTAGTCGAACGTGCCGGGTGACGCCGCGCGATACGCGGCAGGCGTCGCACGTGCGCCGCTGAGCACCGTCGCGCGGCGCTGGAAGCGTTGCGCGATCAGCTCGATCTCCTTCGCCGCGAACGCGAGCGGCGGAAACGTACGATCCGCCGGAGGCGCGTTGCCGACGACGAGGATCGCCGGATTCGCTTTCGCTTTCGTTCCGCTGCGCGCGAGCAGTTGCAGCGAGCTCGCGTTCATCAGCACGACGTCTTCGATCCAGTAGCGGCGCGGCGCCGGCGCGACGAGTGTCTCGAAGTTCAGCGCGTGCAGTTGCCCGTCCGCGATGACGATCACGCGCGAGCCTTTCGCGATCGCCGCCGGTGCGACGAGCATCCGGTACAACTCCTCGCCGCGCGCACCGTTCCCTTCGAGCGAGCCGCGCGGACCGAGGAGCTCGCGGCGATAGGTCTCCGCCGCATTCGCGATCGTCGTGTCGGGCGGCAGCTGATGCAGGGTCACCTTCTGCGGCGTGATGGCCCACAAATACGAGCGATCGCGGCCAAGCCAGTAGCAGAGCACCGTCGCCGCGTTCTGCCGCGCGATCGCGCGCGTGTCGATCGCAGCCGGGATTTTCAACCCTTCTTCGAGCGATTCCGCGCGGCTGGTCTCCGTCACCGCGAGCGCCTCTTCCACGCGGTTCGCCGCGACGAGGAACTGCACGTACGCATCGAACAGCTCCGCGGCGGAGTTGAAGAACGAGAAGCGCAACTCGCGATCCGTGACGTCGCGCCGCGCCTCACGCGCCGCGCTCACCGCGCGTTGAAAGTGCGCCGACGCCTGCTCGCCGCGATTAAGGCGGGCGTACACCTGCGCGAGGCGCATCTCCGCCTCCATGCGCGTCGCGGTGCGCTTCGTGTCGCGCACGACGTCCGCGAGGAGCTTCTGCGCGCGCGCGTGATCGCCCGCGGCGGTGGCGATGCGCGCGTCGACGATGTACGAGCTGAGCTCCGCTTCCTCCTCCCCGTTCGCCCGCTTCGACTCCAGCGCTTCGGCATTGAACTTCCGCGCATCATCGAATCGTCCGAGCGCAATCGCGATCCGTGCGCGGTTCGCCATCGCGTATCCGAGGTCGCCGTGACCGCGCGCGCGTGCGATC
>DATLBM010000027.1:0-5720 GCA_035526885.1 Thermoanaerobaculia bacterium
TCGTTGTTGATCTCGGGCGGATAGCGCTCGACCATGCGCACGAGGTGACGCCCTTCCTGCACGGCAGCCGCTGTCGTCGGCTCGGCGGTGCCGCCGGTCTCGATCAGCCAGTTCTTCGCGTACGTGCCGTCCGCGCGAAACGCGGCGGCGACGAAGCCCTGCTCTTCACCGCGCTCGAGCACCGCCGCGCCCGCGCCGTCGCCGTAGAAAAAGACCATCGGATCGTTCTCGGCGGCCAGCTTGTGCATCAGGTACACGGAGACGACGAGCACGGTCTTCAGCGCGGGATTCGTGGCCATCAATCCGGCCGCATTGGAGATCGCGGTGGGAAACGACGCGCACGCGCAACCGACGTCGAACGTGCCCGCGTTCTTCGCGCCCAGCTTGGCCTGCAGCACGACCGAAGTCGCGGGCGTGATGTAGTCGGGAGAGTCGGTGCCGAGGATGATCAGATCGACGTCTTCGGGCTTCTTTCCCGCGCGCTCGAGGGCCTGCTGGGACGCGCGCAACGCCAGGTCGGACGCCGACCAGTCCTCCGGCGCGTACCAGCGCGAGCGGATGCCGCTGGCCGCCTCCATCTTGTCCACGAACTCCGGTGCGATGCTCTGAAACCGCTCGCGCAGCGCGTCGTTGGTGATCTCGCGCGGCGGCAGGTAGCTCCCGGTGCTGATGATGTTCGCGTGACTCATCACGTTCCCATCACCAGACCGCCGTCGACGGAGAGCACGGTGCCGTGCACGAACTTCGCGGCATCGCTGGCCAGCCACACGTATGCGTTGGCGATGTCCGCCGGCTCGCCCATCTTTCCGAGGGGCGTGTGCGAGGCCATCGAGTCAAGGACCTTCTGCGGCATCGACTTCACCATCTCGGTGGCGATGAAGCCCGGCGCCACGGCGTTCACGCGGATGTTGAACTTGCCCAGCTCGCGCGCCCACGTCTGCGTGAAGCTGATCACGCCTGCTTTCGTGGCCGCGTAATTGGTCTGGCCGAAGTTGCCGTACAGGCCGACGATCGACGACGCGTTGAGCACGACGCCGCCGCCGTTGCGAATCATGTGCGGCACGACGGCGCGCGTGCAGAGAAACACGCCGCGCAGGTTGACGTTGATCACGGCGTCGAACGTGGCGTCATCCATCTGCGAGGCGATGGCTCCGTCTTTCCACTTGATCAGCTGCGAGTCGCGCACGATGCCGGCGTTGTTCACCAGCACGTCGATGCGCCCGTGCCCGGCGATGACTCTCTCGACCGCCGCCGCGACGACGTCGGCCTTGGTGACGTCCACTTCGGGCACGTCCCAGACGACGCACTTCGCGCCTTCGTTTTCGAATGCGGTGACGGTGGCCCTGCCGATGCCCGCCGCGCCGCCGGTCACGATGACGACTTTGTCTTTCAGGTTCAGGTTCATGCGATTTGCTCCGCGCGCGCGGCCTCGCTGCGGGCAGCGAGCGCGAATGGAATGATTGCCAACGCCGTGATGGCGACGCTCAGAATCAGGCCGAAGCTGAGCGAGCGGCGGTCGCCGATCATGCCGGTGATGAGTGGTCCCGGCCCCACGCCGAGCAGATTGAGGACGAGCAGCGCGAAGGCCACCATCGTCGAGCGCGTGTGCGCCGGCGCGAGCTCCTGGTACGCGGAAAATAAAGGTCCGAACCACGCCGTCGTGCCGGCGCTGGTCAGAAGCCAGCACGCGTACCACACCGGCGTGCCGGGCTTCAGCGTGTAGAAAAGCCAGGCCGGAATGGACAACGCGACGGTCATGATCACCAGAGACCAGAGCCGTCCCGCGCGAAAGCGTTTCTCGCAGAAGTCGCCGAATGCGCCGCCGATCACGTTGCCTAAGAATCCGGCGATGACCGCGACGATGCCCGCACTCAATGCCGCGTGCGAATACTGAAAGCCGCGCTCTTCGACGAGCCACGTGACGCCCAGGAGCGCGGCGCCGGAACCGTAGCAGAGCAGCGAGCCGCCCAGAAGCGCCAGCGCCAGCGCGGGACGCGCGACCAGCGCGCGAGTGAGATCGCGGACGATCTCTTTCACGGCCGGGCGCTCTTTCTGCTGCGCAACACGCCGCCGCACGGGCTCTTTGAAGAGGAAGAGCAGTCCGGTGGCGAGGATGCCCAGGACGCCCAGGATGTAGAAGGAGAAGCGCCAGCCGTAGCGCGGAGCGATGAAGCTCGAGGAGATCAGCGCCGTCGCCAGTCCCAGCGGAATGCCGGCGTAGTAGACGCCGACCGCCAGTCCGAGGCGTCGCGGCGGAAAGGAGTCGCCGAGCATCGACAGCGCGGCCGGCGTGAGCGTGGCCTCGCCGATGCCGACGAAAATCCGCGGAACGGCCAGCGCCACGAAGCTGCGCGCCGTGCCGGAGAGCGCGGTCATGGCGCTCCACAAGCCAACGCCCGCGGCGATCAGCGGCAGGCGCTTGAAGCGATCGGCGGCCATGCCCAGAAACAGTCCGACGAACGTGTAGAAGAAGACGAAGCCGAAGCCGCTCAAGAGGCCGATCTGCGCGCGGCTCAGTCCCAGGTCTTTGATGAGCAGCGGCGCCAGGCTGGCGATCAGCATCCGGTCGACGAAGTTCAGGATGTTCAGCGCGGTGAGGAAGAACAGCAATCCCCACGCGGAACGGGAGACCGGTTCGCCGGCCGTGTCGGGCGTCGTCGTCATGCAGCTCCTCGATTGGTTCGTGGAAAGTGAGCGGCGGGCTGAAGCCCGCCGCCCCACTGCACTACTGGAAGAAGCGATACTCGACCGTGGCCAGCACCGTGCGCGGCGCACCGTACGAGCCGGTGAGCACGCCCAGCGCGGGGATGTTGTAGCCGTTCGTGAGATAGGCCTCGTCGGTGAGGTTCTTGGCGTTCAGACCGACGCGCCACTTCGCGCCCGGCGACAGCCAGCTCACCCATGCGTCGTACAGCGTGTACGCATCCTCGGTGATCGGGCGCACCGGCTGGCCGGCGAACGAACCGCCCTCGTTGGTGAGAATGGCGCTGGAGCGGTACGCGCCGCCCACGCTCGCGGTGAGCAGGCCGCCCATCGCCGGGAAGTCGAAGTTCAGGCGCAGACCGCCCGTCCACTGCGGCGCGTTGGTGATGACCTGCGTGTCGACGAAGTGGTCGTGGTTCGCGTCGAGGAACTCGTCCGGAGTGAGATCGAGATAGCTGACGTAGCCGTTGACGTTGATCCAGTCGATCGCCGCCGGCGAATGATCGAACTCCACCTCGACGCCTTTCATCGTGGCGTTGCCGGCGTTCAGGAAGTTGCCGAAGAACGACTCTTCGATGCCGTCGCCGTTGGCGTCGAAGGCGGTGAAGGTCGAGACCTGAATGTCCTTGTACTTGCCGTAAAACGCGGCGGTGTTGAGGATCAGGTGGTTGTCGAGGAGCGCGGTCTTGAGGCCCGCTTCGCCGACGTCGAGGATCTCGTCATCGAACGGCTCGGCGGATTTCGGGAACGCGGTCGACTGCGCGCGCACGTTGAAGCCGCCGGACTTGAATCCGCGGCTGGCCGTGAAGTACGCGAGCATGCCCGGACGCACTTTGTAGTCGACGCCGATCTTCGGCGCGATGGAGTTGAACGTCGCTTCCTTGTCGTAGTTCGCGAGGACCGCGGTCGGCGTCGCGAACTGGTCGTTCGCGTAGCCGGCGTTGAAGGCGATGCCGTTCTTCTTCTCGCGCGTGGCGCGGAGGCCGCCGTTCAGCGTGAGCTTGTCGGTGATCTTGTAGCTGCCGTCGCCGAAAAGCGCCAGCTGGTCGGTGAGGGTCTTCCCGTTCGTAGTGCCGAACTGCGCGTTGACGAAGATGTTCTTCACCAGGCCGCCGGCCTCGCCGTCGAAGTAGTACGCGCCGAACACGCCGGCCATCCTGCCGCCGGTGTCGTACACGAACTGCAGTTCCTGCGAGAGCTGGTTGTCGTAGTAGGTCGCGGCCACGTCGACGATGCGCGCGGGCGTGGTGTCGAAGTCGATGTTGTTCTTCGAGTCGGACTCGCGATATGCGGTGATGGACTTGAAATCCCACGCGCTGCTGAGGGCACCGCTGACGACGACCGAGCCGCCCTTCGCTTCCGTGCCGTTCAAAGGCGTGAGTCCGCTGTTCGTGTCCCAGCGGCTGGCGTTCGGCGCGCAGGTGATGCCGAAGGCGGGGCAGAGACGATTCGCGGTCAGACGCTGATAGCCCTTCGGCTCGGCGTCGTCCTTCGTGTAGTCGGCGCTGAGCGCGACCTTCCAGTTGTCGTTGAGCAGCCAATCGAGACCGCCGCGCGCGGCGATGGTCTTGCGATCGGAGACGTCGCGGCCGGTGAGAAGGTTCTCGCCGTAGCCGCCGTGATTGAGCGACGCGAACGCGATCTTTCCGCGCAGCTTGCCCGGGATCAGCGCTCCGCCGAGACTCGTGCGCAGGTCGAGCGTGCTGTGCTCGCCGAACGAGAGCGCGATGGAGCCGCTCGGATCGTCGGTCAGCGGGCGGCTCACGTACTTGATCGCGCCGCCGATGGTGTTCTTCCCGTAGAGCGTTCCCTGCGGCCCGCGCAGCACTTCGATGCGCGCGACGTCGTACACGTCCAGCAGCGCGCCCTGCGCGCGGGCGATGTACACGTCGTCGATGTAGAGGCCGACGCCGGGATCGACGCCCCACAAAGGATCGGCCTGACCGATGCCGCGCAGAAACGCGGTGAGCGTCGACGACTGATTGCGGCCCTGGTAGACGGCGAGGTTCGGGACCTGCGTCTGCAGCTCCGAGATATCCGCCGCCGCCGACTCCTCGAGCTCATCCTCGGTCACCACGGTCACCGCGACCGGAACCTCCTGGACGTTCTCCTCGCGCTTGCGCGCGGTGACGACGATCTCTTCGCTCGCCGTCTGCGGATCCTGCGCCGCAACTTCTTCTTTCTTCTTCTCTTCCTCGTTGGGAGGAGTGGAGGGCTGCTGCGCCATCACCGGGACGGCGGTGACGCCGAGGAGACCCAGCAGGCCGATCAGCAGCGAACGCCGGAGGGAGGGGAGAATGCCGAAATCGCTCATAGATTTTCCTCTTCTGGACCCGGTTGGGCGTGCTTCAAGTATTGTTGGGCCGGCGGTGAGTTTACCGGCCGACCGGTCGGTTTTTCGGATGGCGCGGAGTTTAGACGGGGATTTCCCTGAGTGTCAAGACGAGAATTTCAGGCGCATACTCGCCCGGTCCAATGTCTCCAAAAGAACTTCGTTCGCGACGGCTCTCGCTGGGAATGACCATTCCTCAGCTCGCGCACGAGCTGGGCCTGACGAGCTCGGAGCTCCAGCAGATGGAGCGCGCGCAGATGGCGCTTCCGCCGCACAACCCGCTCGCCGCTGCGTTGACGGAGCTGGAGGCGCGCATGCGCTCGGTCGATTGCCTGGTGGTCGAAGACGACGAGGCGATCCGCAAGCTGTTCGCCTCCATGCTGCGCGCGGAAGGCTGCACGGTCGACGAAGCCGCGGACGGCATGGAAGCCGTCGACGCCGCGGCCACGCGCGACTATCGCCTGATGCTCCTCGATCTCAAGCTCCCGAAACTGAGCGGCGCGGAAGTGCTGCGCCGCGTCTCGGGAAAACCGGGACACCGCTCGGCCGTGATCGTGATCTCGGGCGCAGGATCGGGCGACGTCCGCGAGATCGCAACGTCCCGCGACGTGAACGCGATCCTCAAGAAGAGCTTCGCCATCACGCACGCGGACGTGATCTTCCCCGCGCTGGCTGCGCTTGCGCG
>DATLBM010000028.1:0-3147 GCA_035526885.1 Thermoanaerobaculia bacterium
GGTGAAGCGCCTGGCGCGCTCGCGGCCCTTCGCGCTCAGCTCCGCGTGCAGCGTTTCGTCATTCATCACGCGGCGCATCGCGGCGGTGAAATCGTTCGTGTGCAGCGCCGCGCCGCCGCTCACCTCTCGTAGGCTCGGGATGTCCGACGCGATCACCGGCGTCCCGCACGCCATCGCCTCCGCCACCGGCAGTCCAAACCCTTCCTCCAGGCTCGGCATCACCAGCGCGACCGCGCCGCGATACAGCGCCGCCAGCTTCTCGATGCTCACGAATCCCTCCGCCCGCACACCCGGGATGCCGCGGTAGCGCGCGAACTCCGCACCGGCCAGTACGAGCTCCGCGCCTTCGATCGAACGAAAGGCGTCGATGAGTGCACTCACGTTCTTGTGCGGCTTGTCGTTCCCGGCGTACAGAAAGTAGCGTCCCGATTCCGCGGGACCGCGCTCGAAGAAAATCGCGTCGATGCCGTTCGGCGTCACGCTGATCTTCGACGGATCGCAAGGGAACGCCTCGATGATCGACGCCTTCGCCGCCTCGCTCACGGTGAGCACGTGCACGCTCTTGCGCAGCGCGCGGCGCATCATCATCGAGTAGTAGATCGATCCGCCCGGCTGGGGCGGCGGATAGTGCGCGAGGATGGCGTCATGGATCGTGACGATGCTCGGCGTCGCCGTCCTCGGCAGCACGAAATGCGGCGCGTGAAAGAGGTCCAGGCGCGCGCGATCGACGGCCCGCCCCATCACGAAAAGCTCGCGCACGCTGTAGTGCGGCGCGTTCACCACGATCTGCTCGAACGGAGACTCGATGCGTTTCGGTACGAACAAAACGTACTCGCCGCCCTGCCCCTCCAGTGCCCCGACCAGTCCGCGCACGTACGTGCCGATCCCAAAGTCCGCGATCTTGCGGCAGTCGATGCCGATTCTCATCGCCGCCGCCGCAGCGGCTCGAGCACGAAGATGCGCCGGCCCGGCTCGCCGAACACGCCCGCGAGCCGCATCGGATCCGCTTCCTTCGCGAACCGGCACTGCGCCTCGCGCTCGTACAGAATCACGTAGCGGATGGGCATCTTCGCCAGCATGGCCTTCGTCGACGCGCCGCTCGCGTCGCAGTACGTCCAGTACAGATGCGCGTCGCTCATCGATCCGAAAATCTGCGCGTTGGTGGTGATCGCGCTGACAGGCCGCGAATTCATCCATGCAACGAGCTCCGTCTCCGCGCGCGACAGCTCGACGTCCGGCGAGCGCACGAACGCGATCACGTTCTGCGCGCTCATGAGCACCGAAACGATCAGCACGAACGCCACCGCCGTCGCGAACCGTCCCGCGCGCGCCACCAGCCACGGCACCGCCAGCGCGATGAGCAGGATGAACGGCAGCCCATGCCTCCATCCGAACAGCCACGGCATCCAGACCTCGGAGTGATACAGCATCAGGTTGAAGAAGAAGAACACGCCCGCGATCAGCACCGCGTTCGTGAGCAGCGTCTTCGGCGTCTTGCCGCGATGCACCACCACGGCGATCAGCGCGAGCGGCACGAGGAAGGCCACGATCCCGAACGATTGCACGTACGAATACGGATCGTACGGATTGAACATCACGCCCAGCGACGTCGCGCGCTGCATCAGCCATTCGGTGCGCGACGGCAGCTGCGTCCATCCCGCGAACGCCGGCAGCTCGACGTGCGGCAGCGTGTTCTTCGTGACGCCGGGGATGAAGCCGAGGAAGAGGAGCCATGGCGTGATGGTCACGATCGCGGCGGCGGACCAGACCAGCGTCCCGATGCGCGCTTTCGTATCGCGAATCGCCAGCCACGCCAGCGCGAGAAAGCATCCCACCGCCACGCCCACGAGCTGCGTGCGCGTGAGAAACGCGAGGCCGGCGAAGACGCCGCACAACGCGATCGAGACGAGACTGCGCGTGCGCTCGTAGCGCTCCAGAAAGAGGAACGACGCGAACGCCATCGTGAAGCCGAGGCCTTCGGTGTAGGGATGCGTGGTGGCGCCGAAGTAGCGGGGCGCGAGGCCGAAGATCAGCACCACGAAATGCGCGGAGTCGGGCAGCCAGCGATGGATGCGCAGTCCGCCGAAGCGCAGCGCGATGCGCATCGCCAGCAGATAAAGCAGCACGAGACTGGTGACGTAGAAGATTCGCGGCAGCAGATCCGCGGCGCGCTCGAGTCCGATCACGCGGCCCGCGTAGCCCATCACCAGCGGCCAGAGCGGATAGATCTGCGTGCGCGCCGGCACGACCCAGCCTTCGAGATACAGCGACACGGTCGTGACCAGACCCTCGCCGCGCATGACGTGGCGCGCGAGCTGAAAGTAGTAGCTGGCGTCGATCCCGTAGGGAGGCCCGCCGGCGCCTTTGGCGAAGCGGAGGAGCGTCAGCGCTCCGATGATCACGGCCGCCCAGCCGATCGCGTGTGCGCGTCTCACGTGGCCGGTATCATCGCATCACTTGCGACGCTTCCTCTTCGTCCTGGAGTTCTTTCCGCCGCACATCGGCGGCGTGGAAGTGCTCTTCGGCGAGCTGGCCGAGGAGCTGGCGCGCCGCGGTCACTTGGTCGACGTGATCACGTCCGCGGAGCGCAGCTCCGTCGAAACGCGCGGCAACGTCACCATCCGGCGGATCCGCGCGGGCCGCTACCTCTTCATGCTGCGCGCGATCCCGCACGCCATCCGCGCCGCCCGCCGCGCCGATCTGATTCACACGACGACATACAACGCCGCCATCCCCGCGTGGATCGCGGCGAAGCTCGCGCGCAAACCGATCGTGCTCACCGCGCACGAAGTCTTCGGCCGCCAATGGCACGAGATGCCGGGCATGAATCCGCTCCTCGGCTACGCCTATCGCCTCTTCGAATCGCTCGTGTTGCGACTGGGGTGGAAGCACGTGATCACGCCCTCCGACTTCACGCGCAACCGCCTCCCCGATCCATCGCGCGCGACGACGATCCACAACGCGGTCGATCACGACTTCTGGAGCGCCGCACGTCATGCGCCGCGCAAGTACGATGCGCCGTTCGTCTATCTGTACTTCGGCCGCCCGGGCGTGTCGAAGGGCGTGGAGTATCTGCTCGACGCCGCGGAGATCGTGCGCCGCGAGCGGCCGGAATCGCGCCTGCTGATGATCCTGTCGCGCGAGCCC
>DATLBM010000029.1:0-8573 GCA_035526885.1 Thermoanaerobaculia bacterium
AAGGTCCTTCGACTTCGCTGCGCTTCGCTCAGGATGACACCGAGCGTGTCATCCCGAGCCGCCGGAGCGCAGCGGAGGACGGTCGAGGGACCTTCCCCGCTCAGTGGCGCGGTGGAAGGTCCTTCGACTCCGCTCCGCTTCGCTCAGGATGACACGCAAGGTCTCATCCCGAGCCGCCGGAGCGCAGCGGAGGACGGTCGAGGGATCTTCCCCGCTCAGTGCGCGCTGGAAGATCCTCCGACTCCGCTCCGCTTCGCTCAGGATGACACGGAAGGTGTCATCCCGAGCCGCCGGAGCGCAGCGGAGGACGGTCGAGGGACCTTCCCCGCTCAGTGGCGCGGTGGAAGGTCCTTCGCTTCGCTCAGGATGACACGGTAAGCGGCGCGTTCCCCACCGGAAGCGCAGCGCGTTTCTTCCCCGCCACCGCCCGCGCCCGTCCGCGCACCGCGCTGTACAGCCAGTGCCGCCCCGTCGTCTTCGCGATGAAGTCGCGCGCACGAGCCATGTCCAGAAACGCCGGCGTCAGCTCGCGCGGGTCGTTGAAGTTCGAGAAGAAGGCGTTGGCGATCTGCTGCTGCGGCGAGTCGTTGTCCGCCAATCCGTCGCTGCCATTCTGCGCGATGAGCAGTTCCTGCGCGGGCTTCGGCATGGGGCCGAGGAACATGTTGTTGAAGGCGCACATGAAGCGGGCGTGCTCGTTGAAGAACGTGTCGAACGTTTCCGTCATCCACTGCGCGTCGAACGCGCGGTCGCCGCGCGCGGCGATGCTCTCGACGAGATGGCGCGCCTGTTTCACGCCGCTGTTCGCGCCCTGCGCGGCGATGGGGTCGTAGGAGATCGACGTGTCGCCTAACGGGGTGACGATGCGGCCGGACGGGAGCACGCCGACCGCTTTGCGCACCGTCGGCGCGATCTTTCCAGTCAGCCATCCCAGCGGATCCGCGAGCTCGGTCCCGCGCAGCCACTCCCCGCTCCACGGGAACACCTCGGCGATCATCTTCTTCGCGATCTCCAGCGCCTCTTCGCCGCTGCGCACGTTGGTGAAGCGATCCATGCGCCCACCCGGCTTCGCTTCCAGCACGAGGTTCCACGTCGGGCCGCGATCCTTGTGCAGGTACGGGACGAAGAACGCCTCGCCGTCCGTGGCCAGCGCCTCGAACTTCACCGGCGCGAACGGGCAGTTCGGATAAGGACCCGCGCCCGTGACCACGAGCATCGTGAGATTGCGTTGCGGCGCGTCGTAGTCGCAGCGCGAGGCGTCGCGCGGAAAGAGGTTCGCCAGCTCCGCTTTTCCCGCCGCGACGATGGTCAACTCGTGCTCTTTCGCGATCTCGTCGAGACGTTGCAGCGTCACGTTCTCGATCACGAGGTCGCCGTCGAAGTCGTTCATCCAGCGATGACACTGCAAACGCACGTCGATGGCCTGGAACGACGTCTTCGGACGTCCCAGCAGTTCGATGAGCGGCTTGCGGATTTTCGGGCAGAACGTCAGGAACACGCCCTCGCCACGCGGCGCGACCGATTCCCAGTGATTCAGTCCGAGCTCGCGCTCATACGACACGGCCATCTCGAAGCGCGCCGCCGTGCCGGTGGGACGGCTCTCGTTGAGCCACTGATCGGCGGTGCGATCCGAGTACAGCGTGACGGCGTAGCCGCGGCGGCGCAGGCCGTGCGCGGCGATGAGGCCGATGATCCCCGATCCGACGACGGCGATTTTTCGCATGACTTCCATCG
Source organism: Thermoanaerobaculia bacterium (assembly GCA_035526885.1). Classification (GTDB taxonomy): domain Bacteria; phylum Acidobacteriota; class Thermoanaerobaculia; order Gp7-AA8; family Gp7-AA8; genus QHVT01. Next base: position 1,735 of record DATLBM010000029.1, read on the forward strand.
TAGCGTCCGCATTGCGCCGGGCTGTGAAGGAACGGCGTCGGAGTCGCAAAGAGTCCGCGTACGATGTGCGGCGCTTGTCGCGCCGCACCGCCGTTCACGCCGCCATCGCGCTCACGCTCTTCGGCTGCATCCCCGTGGTGGTGCGCGGCGTCAGCGCGAACGCGTACACGATCGGCATCGTGCGACTGGCCGTGGCCACGCTCGGACTGTTCTCGATCATGGCCGTGCGCCGCGAGTTGCGTCGCGTGCCGCTTGGCGATGTGTTGCGCCTGGGCGTGATCGGCCTGCTCTTCTTCGGCCACTGGATCACGCTCTTCCTCGGCATCAAGATCTCGTCCGCATCGATCGGTGCGATCGGGCTGTCGACGTACGGCGCGCATCTCCTGATCCTGGGAGCGATTTTCGGAGCGCGCGTGCGTGCGTCCGATGTCGCGGCGGTGTGTGCGGCAATCGTTGGCGCGCTGCTGGTCGTGCCGAAGTTCGACGCGACGGCACTCGGACTCGTGCTCGCCTCCTCGAGCGCGCTGATGTACGCGTCGCTCCCGCTCCTGCATCAGCGCTGGTCGCACATCGACACGCGCACCCGTGCCCTCGGCCAGTTCTCCTTCGCCTTCCTCTTCTTTCTCTTCTTCCTGCCGAAGGCCGAGTGGAATCTCGACGCGCGCGACTGGCTCGGGCTCGCGTTCCTGGCCATCGGCGTGACGCTCATCGGCCACAGCCTGTGGGTCTCGGTGACGACGCGGCTCTCGCCGTCCGCGACGAGCATCCTCTACTACGCGAACATCCCCATCGCCATCGCGTTGTCGACCCTGGCCCTCGGCGAACGACTCACGTGGCGCGCGGCACTGGGCGCGGCGCTGATCATCGCCGCGGGAATCATGGGACTCGCATCTGCTCGAGAATCGCCAGGATCGCCACCTGCCGCATGAAGTCGCGCGTCGCGTTGTCGGCGCTCTCGTAGCTGCGTTTGAGGATGGCCACTTCGGCGTCGGGCGTGGTCTCGAGGATGGTGATGCCGTCGACGGGCTGATTGGGATCCTTCGAGGTCGTGCGTTGCCAGCGCTGATTGACGAGGCGCAGCGTCACGAAGCGCACCGCCACCGCGGATACGCGCGGCGGCTTCTTCGCGCGAGGCGGCACGTCGCCGCGCATGTTCGCTTCCCACTCGCTGACCTGTTGCTCGGCTTCGTGCACGAGCAGTTCGAGAAGCAGTTCGCGCTCGCGATCGCCGAGGCTCGTGAAGGCGACGCCGCTCTGATAGACGACGCCGGTTTTCGCGGGCAGCAGCACCGAGTGGCGCACGGCGCCCTCGGTGGTCAGCGGGCCGCAGGTGAAGGTGGCGGCGCGTCCGACGTCGAGGCGGAAGCCGTGCTCGAACTTCGCGCCGCCCAGGCCCATTTCGAGGACCAGGACTTCGTCTTCGCCGAAACGGCCGCGGCGCGGATTGCGGAGGATGACTCGCGGTGACTGTCTTTCCATTTTGGACGGAGGGGAGGCTATGCTCCCCTCCGTCACAAATGCGTTACTGCTTCGTCATCCGCTTGCGCGGCGTCGCTTCTTCCTGCGCGCCCGAGGTCATGGGCACCGGGAAGCCGCGCTTGCGCATCAGCGCGTCGATCTTCGGATCGCGGCCGCGGAACGTGCGATAGGCGTCGGCCGGATCGATGGTGTTGCCGACCGAGAGGAGCGTCGACAGGCGATCGGCCGTGGCGCGATCGTAGAACGAGCCCGCATCCTTGAACGCCTCGGCGGCGTCGGCGGTCAGCACGTCGGACCACAGATAGCTGTAGTAGCCCGCGGAGTAACCGTCGCCGGAGAAGACGTGCATGAACTGCGTCGGGCGATGGCGCATCACCAGCTCTTTCGGCATCCCCAGCTCGTCGAGCGTCTCTTTCTCGAATTTGGCGGGATCGATGGTCTGGTTGCCGGCCAGATGCATCTTCATGTCGACCAGCGCCGACGAGAGGTACTCGGTGGTGGTGAATCCCTCGTTGAACGTGGACGCTTTCTCGATGCGATTGACGAGCGACTGCGGAATGGGCTTGCCGGTCTTGTAGTGCACCGCGAATTTCTGCAGCACCTCGGGCGTCGCCAGCCAGTGCTCGTTGAGCTGCGACGGGAACTCGACGTAGTCGCGCGCGACGGCGGTGCCGGAGACGGACGGATACGTGACGTTCGAGTGCAGGCCGTGCAGCGCGTGGCCGAACTCGTGGAACATCGTCTCGGCGTCGTCCCAGGAGATGAGCACGGGCTCGCCCGGCTTGCCCTTCACGAAGTTGGCGTTGTTGGAGACGATCGTGGTGACGTCGTTCTCGAAGCGCTCCTGATTGCGATACGCGTTCATCCACGCGCCGGAGCGCTTGCCCGGACGCGCGAACGGATCGAAGTACCAGAGGCCGATCTGCTTGCCCGAGGTCTTGTCGGTCACTTCGTAGACGGTGACGTCGGGGTGATAGACGGGAACGCCGCTGACCGGCGTGAATTTGTAGTTGTACAGCTCACCGGCCACCCAGTGAATGGCCTGAACGAGCTTGTCGAGCTGCAGGTACTGCTTCACTTCGTTCTGGTCGAGGTCGTACTTCGCCTTGCGCACCTTCTCGGCGTAATAGCGGTAATCCCACGGCTCGATGGTGATGCCGGCCTTCTCTTTGTTGGCGATCTTCTGCATGTCCGCGACTTCTTCATGGACGCGGGCCACGGCCGGCTTCCACACGGCTTCCATCAGTTCCATGGCCCGCTCGGGGGTTTTGGCCATGGCGTTCTCGAGGCGCCAGTGCGCGTGCGTGGGATAGCCGAGGAGATTGGCGCGCTCGGCGCGCAGCTTGAGGATCTGCGTGATGTTCGACTTGTTGTCGTGCGCGTCGTTGTTGTCGCCGCGCATGATGAACATGCGCCAGGCCTTCTCGCGCAGGTCGCGGCGCGAGGAGTACGTGAGGAAAGGGTCGACGGCGGAGCGGGTGTTGTTGATCACCCATTTGCCGGACATGTTGCGCGTCGCGGCGGCGTTGGACGCGGAGTCGCGCAGCGACTGCGGGAGGCCGGCCAGGTCGGACTCGTTGTCGATGACCAGGAAGTGATCGGTCTCGTCCGCGAGCACGTTCTGGCTGAAGCTGGTGTAGAGGTTGGCCAGGTCCTGATTGATCGCGGAGAGGCGCGTCTTCGCGGCCTGATCGAGCTTCGCGCCGCCGCGGATGAAGTTCGTGTACGTCAGCCAGGCCAGGCGTTGCTGCTCAGGCGTCCAGCTCGACTTCGACGGCGAGTTGTAAACGGCCTCGATGCGTTGGAAGAGCTTCTCGTTCTGGGTGATCTGATCGGAGAACGCCGCGAGCCTGGGCTCCATCTCACGCTCGACGGGCTGGAATTCGTCGGAGCTCATGTTCGAGCTCCAGATGCCGTAGACGGTCAGCACGCGATCGAGCGGACGGCTGGACCGCTCCATGGCCGCGATGGTGTTGTCGAAGGTCGGCGGCGCGGGATCGTTGGCGATGCGATCGATCGCGGCCAGCGCGTCGCTGATGGCCCACTCGATGGCAGGCTTGAAATCCGCGACGTTGACCTTGTCGAACGGCGGCACGCCTCCGTACGAACCGGCCCACACCTGGAGCAGCGGGTTGTCGGGCATGGGCGGGACGGTGACGGCGGGCGGCGGCATGGGCGCGGGCGGCTCCGGCTCCGCCGTGGCCATGGCGGGAGGCTCGGGCGCCGTGACTTCGGTGGTGTCGGTGGTGCGAGTTGAAGAACAACCGGCCGTAATGGCGGCCACGAGGAGGACGGTGAATAGTCTTCGCATGACGAAGACTATTCACGAGGCGTGCGCAAGTGCAAATGGGGACGGCCGCCGCCCCGCAGCTTGCCGCTCGCGCCGAGCCCCAGCGGCGACATTCGTCGAGTCACGCCCGTACCTCAGCCGTGCTCCGCGTCCGGCCGCTCCTGCTCCTTGCGCTCGCTGCATCCTTCGCGCGAGGCGACGATCTCCAGCTCCGGTTGCTCTCGGCCTCGACCGGCCCGTCCAGGCGCGACCCGGGCCGGACGGAGGGCTCTATGTTGCCGAACAGACCGGACGCATCCTCGAGTACCCCTCATCACGAGTCGTTCTCGACATCGCCGATCGCGTGTCGTGCTGCGACAACGGCGGCCTGCTGAGCTTCGTTTTTCATCCCCGCACTTCGGAGCTCTTCGTTCTTTACGTCGATCGCAACGGCGACACGGCCGTCGCGCGGGATTCCGGCCACGTCATGCTCGTCGTCCCGCAACCGAAGGACAATCTCCCGAATCATCACGGCGGCACGCTGCAATTCGGCCCCGACGGCTACCTCTACATCTCGATCGGCGACGGCGGCGCGAACACTGAAGTCACCCGCCGCGCGCAGGACCTCGGAACGCTCCTCGGCAAGCTCCTGCGCATCGACGTCGACGCAGCGACGCCGTACGCAATCCCTCCGGACAACCCATTCGTCGGGATCGCCGGTGCCCACCCCGAGATCTGGGCCCTCGGCCTCCGCAATCCCTGGCGCTTCACCTTCGATCGCGACGCGAACACGCTCGTCCTCGGCGACGTCGGACAACACGCGTGGGAAGAGGTGAACGTCCTGCCGCTCGCTCTATCGCGCGCTGCGAACTTCGGATGGCCGATGATGGAAGGGACGCATTGTTTTCCGCCGGAGACCTCGTGCTCGAGTGTGGGTCTGACTCTGCCGGCGATCGAATATCCCACGGCGAACGGATGCTCGGTCACGGCGGGATATCGATACCGAGGCTCACGGCTGGGGCGAGCGAGAGACGCGTACCTGTTCGGCGACTGGTGCTCGGGCGAGATCCGGGCAGCGACGGAGCGCGACGGCGCGTGGACCACGACGACGCTGCTCGACTCGCCGCTCGCCGTAGTCTCCATCGACGAAGGCGAAAATGGCGAGCCGTACATCGTCGATTACCGCGGCGGTGTGTACGTCCTCATGCCGCCGCTGATTCGGCGCCGTGCCGCGCGGCATTGACCGCGGCGTCACCGCATTCGTTTCCCCGCGTCCACATCCTTGATGAACCCCATCACTCCCGTGAACCAGCACTGCTGATCGTCGTACAGCGCCATGTGCGAGCCGTTCGCGCAGTAGAGGTAGCGCGCGTTCGGGATCTGCGTCGACATCCACTGCATGTGCTTCGGGTCCATCGTGTCGTACTTCGCGCCGACGACCAGCGTGGGGACGGTGATCTTCGAGAGATCCGCCGAGCGGTCCCAGTTTTCCAGTTTGCCGCTGGCGCCGAGCTCACTCGGTCCCTGCATCGGAACGTACACCGCGGGGTTGAGGTGCTTGAACGTGCGCATCACCGGGTCCGGCCACTGATCGGCCGGCATGCGCAGGAGGTGCTTCATGTAGTGATGGGGGATCAGCAGCTCCATGTAGCGCGGGTTCTGCGTGTCGCCCGCCGCTTCCAGCCGCTGGATCTCCGCCAGCGCGGCCTGATCCATCTCCGGCATCAGCACTTCCTTCGCGTACCTGTTGTACGCCGGGATGCTGGAGACCATGTTCGAGATGATCAGGCCCTTGAGGTTCTGCTGGTATTTGAGCGCGTACTCCATCCCCAGCAGGCCGCCCCACGAGTTGCCGAGGAGATAGAAGTTGTCTTTGTCGAGGCCGAGGGCGGTGCGGACCTGTTCCACTTCCTCGACGAAGCGCGGCAGATCCCACAGCTCCGGATCCGTGGGCTGATCGCTGTAGAACGACCCGAGCTGGTCGTAGTAGATGTACTCGATGCCCTGGCCGGGGAAGAACGAGTCCATCACCTCGTAGTACTCGTGCGTGACGCCCGGGCCGCCGTGCAGCAGCAACACCTTGATGCGCGGGTTGTTGCCGACGCGCTTCGTCCAGACGTTGAACGTCCCTTTCGGCGTCTGGATGGGGATCATGCGCACGCCTCCGGTCTGCACGCCGGCGTCCGTCGCGGCGAAATAGGAATTGGGCTGCGTGGAGGTAGCGCACGCGGTCAGCAGGACCACGAGCAGACCGAGGCTTCGCTTCATACGGTCGTTCCCTTTCTCATCTCCCAGAGCAGATGACTGATGTACGCGCGGCGCGTCTCGCCGGTCGTAACGATGAGCAGTTTCGTGATCTTGAGCTCGAGCGGATCGGTGTAGAGAAGGATCAGCATCTCGCGGATGAATGACGTGCTGAGGGTGATGTCGTTGTCCGTGCCGACGCCCAGGCGCAGGCCTTTCTTCTCCCACCACGAGAAGGGATGGTCGGAGTAGTCCGCCAGCTCGCCGGTGAGCTTCTTGTTCGACGAGGGCAGAGAGATGAGCGTCAGCCGCTTGTCGATCATGCGATTGAGCACGTCGTGCTGATACGTCTCCACCTCGCGCGCGTGATGGAACTTGGTCTTCGTGGCCAGCGTGATCTCGCGCTCGTCGAGCGGCTGTCCGCGCAGGAGCTTGTCGCGGATGGCCTCGCGTCCGGTGGTGTCCATGTCCATCAATTCCGTAAAAGCCCGTGACCAGCCGCAATGGGCTTCCCATCGGCGTTCGCGCGAATGATGCGTTGCAGCATGGAGTGAAAGTAGAAATTGGGATTGATGCCGAGGGAGAGGCCGTGCTCGATGGCGTCGACGTGCCAGATGTTCATGGCGTTGTCGACGGCCTGCACGCCGTGGCGAAGCGTGTCCCACGTCTCGCCGTGATGGCTGCGTGTGCGAAAGCCGTACGCCTGCAGCTTGCGCATGCCCACGCGCAATTCCTGAAAATGCACCTTGCGATAGAAGCCGCGCTCGTTGCCGACGGTGTCCGCTTCCGTCACCACGTCGCGCAACTCGGGATGCTTCTTCAGCAGCTCGATGATCTGCCGCACCTG
>DATLBM010000030.1:0-4902 GCA_035526885.1 Thermoanaerobaculia bacterium
GGATGCCCGAAGATGCCGAAGACGCCGCATTCATCCTTGAATTTATCGAGCATGTCGTCGGATCCAGGTCACTTTTCAGACACGAAGATCGCGAGTGGATCGGTCGATCTGGCCTTCGGGAGTCCAGCTTCAACTTCGCGCCGGGCGAGTGGTTGCGAACGTGAAAAGGGTAGATCCCTATTCTACGCTGCCCGGCCACTGAAGTAGCGCGCAATCGCGCTCGACCATACCTGCTCCGCTTCCGCCAGCGTGCAATCGATCGCGGTCTCGCCGGCGACGCGCATGGTCAGCCGCGACCCGCCTGTGCGGCCGATGAGCAGCGCCGGCACGCCGAGCTCCGCGGCCATCGCGAGCACGTCCGCGCGATCCTTTGGCCGAACCGAGATCACGACGCGCGACGCCGATTCGCCGAACAGCACGGCATTGACTGCCAGCGCGGCGGCGGTCTTGCCCGCACGCTTCGCGGCCCCCGTACCCTTCAACACCGAATCCGGCGGAAGATCGACCGTCAGCCCGATGCCACCCGTGTCGAACGCGCATTCCGCGAGCGTGACCGCAACGCCTCCGTCCGAACAGTCGTGCGCGGACCTCAGCAACCCCTCCGACGCGGCGCGGGTCAGGAGTGAGATCAGCGCGCGCTCGCGCTGCAGATCGAGCTGCGGCGGCTGCCCCTTCACGAGGCCGTGCACCACCTTCAGATACTCGCTGCCGCCGAGCTCGCCGAAGCCCTCGCCGAGGAGCACGATGTCGTCGTCGCCGGCGCGGAACGCCCGCGCCAGCACGCGCGAAGCATCGTCGATGACCCCGACGACCCCGAGTATCGGCGTCGGATAGATCGCCACGCCGTTCGTTTCGTTGTAGAGGCTGACGTTGCCCCCCGTAATCGGTACGTCCAGCGCGCGGCACGCCTCGGCGATGCCTTCGATCCCCTCGACGATCTGCCACATGATCTCGGGACGCTCGGGGTTCCCGAAGTTCAGGCAGTTGGTCGCGCCGATTGGCGTCGCCCCGGCGCACGCGACGTTGCGTGCGGCCTCCGCAACCGCCAGGGCCGCGCCGCGCCTGGGATCCAGGTAGCAGTAGCGTCCGTTCCCGTCCACCGAGAGCGCCAGCGCCCGTGACGTGCCTTTCACGCGCACGACACCGGCACCCATTCCAGCCAGCACGATCGTGTTCGTCCGGACCATGTGGTCGTATTGCCGGTAGACCCAGCGCTTGCTGGCGACGGTTGGCGATCCGAGGATGGCGAGGAAGGCGTCACGAGGAGGGGCGGCAATCGAGAACGTCAGGACGTCGAACGCCTGCACGTCGTCCAGGTATGCCGGCCTGACGGTCGGCCGGTTGTAAACAGGCGCTTCGTTGACGAGCGCGGTGTTCGGAATCTCGGCCACGATCGTCCCGTGGTCCTTCACGCGCATGAGGCCATCACCGGTGACGGTCCCGATCTGCGCGGCGTGCAGGTCCCATTTCTCGAAGATCCGCTCGACCTCTGCTTCGCGCCCTTTCTTGACGACGAGCAGCATGCGTTCCTGCGACTCCGACAGCATGATCTCGTATGCCGTCATGCCGGTCTCGCGCTGCGGCACGTGCATCACGTCGATCTCGATCCCGGCTCCGCCGCGCGCCCCCATCTCGCACGTGGACGAGGTGAGCCCCGCGGCCCCCATATCCTGCACGCCGATGAGCGCGTCCGTTTTCATCAGCTCGAGACACGCCTCGAGGAGCAGCTTCTCCATGAACGGATCGCCGACCTGGACGGCGGGGCGCTTCTCGGCGGACTTGTCGTCGAACTCCGCCGACGCCATCGTCGCTCCGTGAATGCCATCGCGACCGGTTTTCGACCCGACGTAGAACACCGGGTTGCCGACGCCGGACGCGCTCGCGGTCACGATCGCGTCCGCGGCAGCGATGCCAAGACAGAAAACGTTGACAAGCGGATTTCCCGCGTAGCAGTCGTCGAAGGCGATCTCGCCGCCGACCGTCGGGATGCCGATGCTGTTGCCGTACCCGGCGATGCCTGACACCACGCCTTCGACCGTCCTGCGCGTTCTCGCCGCCTCGGGCCCGTCCATCTCGCCGAAGCGCAGCGAGTTCATCAACGCGATCGGGCGCGCGCCCATCGTGAAGATGTCGCGGATGATGCCCCCCACGCCGGTTGCCGCTCCCTGGTAAGGCTCGATGAAAGAGGGATGGTTATGCGACTCGATCTTGAAAACCGCCGCCAGACCATCTCCGATGTCCACGGCTCCGGCGTTTTCCCCAGGCCCCTGGAGGACCCGAGGGCCTTTCGTCGGCAGCTTTCTCAGATGGACGCGCGAGCTCTTGTAGCTGCAGTGCTCCGACCACATCACCGAGAAGATGCCGAGCTCCGTCAGCGACGGCTCGCGTCCGAGGGCACGCACGATGCGTTCGTACTCGTCGGGTTTGAGGCCGTGACGTTCGAGAAGCGCTGGATCCGCGGGACTCATGACGAAAGAACTCGCTGCGCCGTCATCTGCGTCACCACCGATTCGAACAGCACCAGCCCGTCGGCGCTCCCGAGCGCGGTCTCGCATGCACGCTCCGGGTGCGGCATGAGCCCCACAACGTTGCGCTGCTGGCTGCAGATGCCGGCAATACCGTTCAGCGATCCGTTCGGATTCGACGCCGGCGTGACCTCACCGCGCGTGTCGCAGTAGCGGAAGATGATGCGGCGGCCCTCTTCCAGCTCGCGTGCGACTGCCGGCTCGGCGTAGTAATTCCCCTCGCCGTGAGCGATCGGAATCCGGAGGACCTGCCCCTTCGACGCCCGCGATGTGAACGGCGTGTCGGTTTCCTCGACGCGGATGCCGACGTGCTCGCAGTGGAACTTCAGGTCGCGGTTCCGCAGCATGGCGCCCGGCAGGAGGTGCGCTTCACACAATATCTGGAAGCCGTTGCAGATCCCGAGGACGGGTGCACCGGCACGCGCCGCGTCCGCCACCGCCGTCATCACGGGCGAGAAGCGCGCGATTGCGCCGGTGCGCAGGTAATCGCCGTGCGAAAACCCGCCGGGCAGCACGACGACGTCGGCCCCCGCGAGGCTCGTCTCCTTGTGCCACACGAACTCGGCGTCCTGGCCGAGGACGTGTTTCGCGGCGTGATATGCGTCGTGGTCGCAGTTCGATCCGGGAAAGACGACGATGGCGAATTTCATGATGTGTTCAGCCGACCTCTATGCGGTAGCTCTCGATCACTGGATTGGCCAGCAGCTTGTCGGCGACCTCGGATGCAATCTGGCGCGCCTGGTCGGCAGACCCGGCGGCGAGCTCGAGCTCGAAGTACTTCCCCTGGCGCACATCGCCCACGCCCGCATAGCCCATCGAGTGCAATGCGTCCGCGATCGTCTGCCCTTGTGGGTCGAAGACCGAAGGCTTCAAGGTAACGAAGACTCTGGCTTTCAATCTGACTCCTGATCTGGTCCGCCTCGCGGCGGGGGCTGCGAAGGGACCGCATGGCGCCGACCCCTCATACGGCGCGAGTGATCCGTACGCGTGAACGGCGGATCATCACGAGGCTACGGAGGCCACCTCCGCGCGGCCGAATACACGCGCGAAAATCACGTCGATGTTGCGCATCTGATCCTCGAGGTCGAACGCCTTCTCGACCTCTGAAGGCGTCAGGACGCGCATGAGATCCGCATCGTCCAGCAGCAGCGTCTTGAAGTCGCGCTGCTCGTGGAAGGCGCGCATCGCGTTCCGCTGCACCCACTCGTACGCCTGCTCGCGCGAGATCCCCCGTTTGGCGAGCTCGAGGAGCACGGTGCCCGAGAAGACCACGCCGCGCGATCGATTCAGGTTCTCGCGCATGCGGTCCGGGTAGACGACCATTCCGCGCACGATCCGCGTGAAGCGGCGGAGCATGTGGTCGAGGGCGATGAAGCTGTCCGGCAGGATCACGCGCTCGACGGAGGAGTGCGAAATGTCCCGCTCGTGCCACAGCGCGACGTTCTCGAGCGCGGCCATCGCGTTACCCCGCAGCAGGCGCGCGAGCCCCGTAATCTGCTCGCAGCCGATCGGGTTGCGCTTGTGCGGCATCGCGGACGAGCCCTTCTGCCCTTTCGCGAACGGCTCTTCCACTTCGCCGATCTCGGTCTTCTGCAGGCCCCTGATCTCGAGCGCGAACTTCTCGAGCGACGCCGCGGTGATCGCAAGTGTCGTCATGAGCTCGGCGTGCCGATCGCGCTGGATGACCTGCGAGGACACCGGGGCGGGCTCGAGGCCCAGCCGCTTGCAGACGCTCGCCTCGATGGAAGGATCGAGATGCGCGAACGTACCCACCGCACCGGACAGCTTGCCGACCGAGATGGTGTCGCGCGCCCGCAGGACGCGGTCGAGATCCCGCTGAAGCTCGGCGTACCACAGCGCCAGCTTGAGTCCCAACGTCATCGGCTCAGCGTGCACGCCGTGGGTGCGCCCGATCATCGGGGTACGGCGATGTTCCTCCGCGCGTGCGCGGACGGCCTCCATCAGGCCGGCGATCCCCTTCACGATCAGGTTGCACGCATCGCGCATCTGCAGCGCCTGCGCGGTGTCGACCGTGTCGGAGGACGTAAGGCCGAAGTGCAGCCACCGTGCGGCCGGACCGACGTGCTCGGCCACCGCCGTCGTGAACGCGATCACGTCGTGCTGCGTGGTCTTCTCGATTTCCTCGATGCGGTGGACGTCGAATGCCGCCTTCGCGCGCAGCTCGCGCGCGGCCTCGGCCGGCACGAGCCCGGCTTCGGCCATTGCGTCCGCCGCGGCAAGCTCGACCTCGAGCCACGCGTCGTATCGCCGCTGCTCGCTCCAGATCGCGCCCATTTCCGGGTTCGTATAGCGTGGAATCATGACAGTGCCACGGAGGGACCCAACGGTCCGATGTTCGGTCTGAAGGCGCGAGCGT
>DATLBM010000031.1:0-2429 GCA_035526885.1 Thermoanaerobaculia bacterium
AATCGCGGCCGGCGAGCACGGCGTCGATGGCCTGCCGCTGCAACGGGCGCAGCGAGGAGAACCCCCACGTGCGCGCGACGACGTCGAGCACGGGATCGGCGACTTCAGCGATCATCGTCATCGCCACGATCGTACCTCGGCAGAAAAACCGTTATCGGTTGTCAGTTGTCGGTTATCTGCGACTTCGTCGAAAAAAAATCGCTCCCAGCGACGCGCTCTCTCGGGAGATCTGCCTCGAAGCAGGATGCCGCGCGGATAACCGACAACCGATCACTGACAACGGCGCGGATGCGCGCCTACCGTGAGTAGAGCGCGAACCACGTGTGCAGCTCGTACGTCGTGCCCGCTTTCTGGAGCGCGGTGGCGAGGGAGTGCTGCGGATCGACCGACTGGTCATCGCCGCCGTGCGCTCCGCCGCACGCGCGGGAAAGGTGTTCACGAGGAACGCGAGTGCGGCAGCAACGACCAGGCTGCGCTTGGAAAGCATGCGGCCGGGGAGGGGGTTTATCGCGTTTGGTAGATGATAGGCCGATAACGCGGCTCCGGGATCGGCTTCGCTGCCTCTCGCGCAGCCGCGATCCACGCACCGCGCGCGCGCTCCACTTCCGCGAGCGCCTCTTCGGCAGTCGCGCCGAACGCCGAGCACGCATCGAGATCAGGGATGTCGGCGATGTACCCGCCATCCTCGTCGCTGTAGAAAATGTTGATGTGATAGTCGCTCACGAGTCTCCCTTCATCTGCAGTCCGTAACGCTCCACGAGCCGCAAAAACTGCCGGATCTGGTACGGCTTTGCCTCACCGCCAACCTCTTGAAGATTGAGTTGTTCACTGATGTCAGGGTGTTGAAAGATGTGATGACTCCCCTCGATTCTCGCCAAGTCGAATCCGAATGCGCCAACGAGGGCGGTCACGTCCCGAAAGCTTACGTTCCGCAGATGCCTCGTCGCCAGCCGCGCCAGCAGGCGCTTCGGGTTCATCCTTTGAGTATACGGTGACGACTGCCTCTCGGCGCCCTCCCCAAAGACGATAAACTTCGCGCGATGATTCGCCAGATCAGCATCCTCGGCACCGGCACGATGGGCCGCGGCATCGCTTACCTCTCCGCGCTCGCCGGCTTCGACACCGTCCTGTTCGACGCGGAGACCTCCGCGGTCGAAGCGGCGAAGTCCGCGGTCGAGTCGATCCTGCGGAAGGGCGTGGAGAAGGGGAAGGTGACCGAGACGGATGCACAGGGGGCGCTGGGACGGATTCAGCTGATCCCCGAGCTCGAGCCGGCGGTCAGCGGCGCGGACCTCATCATCGAAGCCGTCCCGGAGAGCCTGGAGCTGAAGCGCGACCTCTTCGCGCAGGCGGATCTCTTCTGCGGCGAAGCGACCATCCTCGCGACGAACACGTCCTCGATCTCCATCACCCAGCTTGCGAACAACGTTGAGCGCCGCGAGCGCTTCGTCGGGATGCATTTTTTCAACCCGCCGCATCTGATGAAGCTCATCGAGATCGTCAGCGGCGACCGCACCTCCGAAGTGACGATTGCGGAAGTGCGCGAGGTTGCGGAGAAGATGCGGAAGACGGCGATCGTCGTCCGCGACAGCCCTGGCTTCGCGACGTCGCGACTCGGCGTCGCCATCGGGCTCGAGGCCATTCGCATGTACGAGGAAGGCGTCGCGTCGGCTGAGGACATCGACCGCGCGATGGAGCTCGGCTACAACCATCCCATGGGACCGCTGCGCCTCACGGACCTCGTCGGCCTCGACGTTCGCCTCGGCATCGCCGAATACCTCGCTGCCACGCTCGGTCCCCGCTTCGATCCGCCGCAACTCCTGCGCGACCTCGTCGCCGCGGGAAAACTGGGCAGGAAGTCGGGGCAGGGTTTTTACACGTGGGACGATGTCTGACGAGGCGTACGGCGCGTTTGCGTACGCATACGACAAGGCTCTCGGCGAGCGCTTCTTCGAGTCCGTGTCACGGCTGCTCGAGGACGCGCTCGACCAGTATCCGACGGCGAAGCGCACGCACCTCGACGTCGCGTGCGGCACGGGGCTGACGGTCTCGTACTTTCGCGAGAGAGGGTGGAAGTCGGTCGGCGTCGACGCGTCGTTGCCGATGCTGCAACTCGCGCGCGGCTCGGTCGCGGGCGACATGCGTCAGCTTCCGTTCCGGCGGAAGTTCGCGCGCATCACGTGTCTGTACGACAGCCTCAATCACCTGCTGAAGCCGGCCGATCTCACCGCGGCGTTTCGCTCGATGCGCGGCGTGATGGACCACGACTCGCTGCTGCTCTTCGACATGAACCATCCCGACATCTATCCCGAGGTGTGGGGCTTGCCGGATCCGTATATCGCGCGCGGCGACGACTTCCATCTCGAGATCGCGACGACGTACCGCTCGCGCGAGAAGCTCGGCCGCGCCGACGTCTCCGGCTGGGCGCG
>DATLBM010000032.1:0-4993 GCA_035526885.1 Thermoanaerobaculia bacterium
GCCTCTCGATCATCGAAGGGCCGCTCATGGACGGGATGAACATCGTCGGTAACCTCTTCGGTGCCGGGAAGATGTTTCTGCCGCAGGTCGTCAAGAGCGCGCGTGTGATGAAGAAGGCGGTCGCGTACCTCCTTCCGTTCATGGAAGCGGAGAAAAAGTTGTCCGGCGACACGCGCGCGCGGGGCAAGGTGCTCATGGCCACGGTCAAGGGCGACGTTCACGACATCGGCAAGAACATCGTCGGCGTCGTCCTCGGCTGCAACAACTACGAGGTCCTCGACCTCGGCGTCATGGTCGCCGCCGACAAGATCCTCGACATCGCCGAGGAGCAGAAGGTGGACATCGTGGGGCTGTCGGGGCTGATCACGCCGTCGCTCGATGAGATGACGCACGTCGCGCGCGAGATGGAGCGTCGCGGCTTCAACGTGCCGCTGCTGATCGGTGGCGCGACGACGTCGAAGCTGCACACGGCCGTGAAGATCGCGCCGCGCTACTCGCATCCGACCGTGCACGTGCTCGACGCGTCACGCGCGGTGGGCGTGGTCAGCGCGCTGCTGTCCGACTCGCGCGACGCGTTCACGAGCGGCGTGGCGGCGGAGTACGAGAAGCTGCGCGCCGGCGTGGAGACGCGGCAGATCAAGATTCTTCCGCTCGACGAGGCCCGCAAGCGCGGGCTGAAGCTCGACTTCGCGCACGAGCCGCCGCCCTTCACGGGCGTGCGCGTGATGGATGACGTTCCGCTCTCCGAGATCGCGCCGCTCATCGACTGGACGCCGTTCTTCCAGACCTGGGAGCTGCGCGGACGCTATCCGCAGATCCTCGAGAACGCGCACGCCAGGCAGCTCTTCGACGACGCGCAGGAGCTGCTGGCGCAGATCATCGAGAAGCGGCTGCTCAAGGCGCGCGCGGCGTACGGCATCTGGCCCGCGAAACGCGACGGCGACGACATCATCGTCTCCGGCGCAACGTTCCACACGCTGCGCCAGCAGCAGGAGACCAACACCGGCGAGAACCTCGCGCTCGCGGACTTTGTCGGCGCTAACGACTACGTCGGCGGCTTCGCGGTGACGGCGGGCATCGGCGTCGAGGAACTGGTCGCGCATTTCCAGAAGGATCACGACGACTACAACTCGATCATGACCAAGGCGCTGGCGGACCGCCTCGCGGAAGCGCTCGCGGAGAAGCTGCACCGCGATCTGCGCCGCGAGTGGTACGCATCCGGCGAGTCACTCACGAACGAAGAGTTGATCGGCGAAAAGTACCGCGGCATCCGTCCCGCGCCGGGCTATCCCGCCTCACCCGATCACACGGAGAAGCGCACGCTGTTCAGTCTCCTGGGCGCGGAGAAGCTGGGCATGCAGCTCACCGAGTCGTACGCGATGACGCCCGCGGCGTCGGTGAGCGGTCTGTACTTCGCGCACCCGAAGGCGCGGTACTTTGCGGTGGGAAAGATCGGCCGCGATCAGGTGGAGGATTACGCGCGGCGCAAGGGACTCAGCGTCGAGGAAGTGGAACGGTGGCTCGCGCCGAATCTGGGATACGAGCCAGCGGAAGCCCTCGTGTCATCCTGAGCGAAGGACCTTCCAGCGCGGCACAGGGGAAGGTCCCTCGACCGTCTACGCGGCTCGGGATGACACGAGCCGCGGTGTCATCCTGAGCGGAGCGCAGCGGAGTCGAAGGACCTTCCAGCGCGGCACGGGGAAGGTCCCTCGACCGTCTACGCGGCTCGGGATGACACTGCTTACTTCAGGTAGCTGAGCATTTCCTTCGCGGTCGCGGCGTCGCGGCCGTTCGGGTCGAGCTGGAGGTACTTCGACAGCTCGGCTTTCGCCTCCGCGCTCTTGCCGCCGCGGACGTAGATCATGCCCAGCTCGTAGTGCGCCTGCGCGAATGCGCCGTCCGCTTCCACGGCCTGCTTGAGCAGCTTCTCCGCCTCGGCATCCTTGCCCGAGTTGATCAGCTTCGCCGCGTCGTTGAACAGCGCCGCCGCGTCCTTCGGCAGCTTCGCCTGCGCGGCCGCGGCCTTGGCCTTGTCGCCAGTGGCCGCGTAGCCCTGCGCGAGGATCGCGAGCATGTCCGTGTCGGTGTCATCGACTTCGAGAACCTTGTTCGCGGCCTCGATCGCCTTCGGCCAGTTCTTCTGGATTCTCTGCGTCTTCGCGAGAGCGATCCAGCCGGCGGTCAGGTTCGGCTTGGCGGCCACGGCCGCCTCGAACTTCTTGATCGCGCCCGCGTAGTCGCCGGCGTTCGCCAGCGCGGCGCCTTCGTTGTACTCGACGACGGCCGGATCAGCAGCCGGCGGAGCGGCCTTGATCGCGCCGCCACCGGCGGGCGCGGGACCGCCGGGCGCCGTACCGGTCTTGTAGAGTATGAAGTCGCGCGAGGTGTTCTCGCCGATCTTCAGCTTGATCACCTCTTCGTAGGTGTCATAGCCCGGCGCGCTGACCGTGTACTTGTACTTGATGGTCGAGTCGAGCAGGAAGAGGGCGAATGTCCCGTCCTTCTTCACCTTCGCATCGAGCTTCACGGTCTTTCCTTCGACCGCTTCCACTTTCACGGCGGCGTTCGCCACCGTCGCCTTCGTGGCGGCGTCGAGAATCTTTCCGGTCAGACGCGCCTCGGCACCGGCGAATGCATTTCCGGCGGCGGCGAGAAGCAGGACCAGGCTGAGCGCGAGATGTCTACGCATGTGATCGTTTTCTCCTGTGGTTCGTTGGACAGTGACTGTAACGGATCGCCACAAGTGAGGATTCCGCATCAAATGCGAGCGATGAGTGATGAGCGATGAGCGATGAGCAAGAGGCCGGGTGACGACGGCCGCGCTCGGCTCTTGTTCATCGCTCATCGTTCATCGTTCATCGTTCGGCGATCACTCGAACGTGAGATACGTCTGGTCCTTGAGCCCGCGCTCGAAATCCTGAAGCAGACGCATCCCTTCGTTCGGCTTCACCCGGTCCTGCTTGATGGCCACGTCGATCTGCTGCTTCATGCGCTTCTCGAGGTCGCGCCAGTCCCACTGCGTCATGGCCAGCACTTCGCCGATCGGCTGTCCCGGGATCTCTTCCTCGATGTAGAAGCCCGACTCCTCGTCCGGATCGAGGAACACGTGCACCTCGTTCACGCGGCCGAAGAGATTGTGGATGTCGCCCATGATGTCCTGGTAGGCGCCGGTGAGGAAGATGCCCAGGTAGTAGGGCTCGTCCGGTTTGATCTCGTGGAGGGGCAGCGTTTCGCGGACGTCGTTCAGGTCGATGAATTTCGAGACCTTGCCGTCCGAGTCGCAGGTGATGTCGACCAGCGTCGACTCGAGCTGCGGACGCTCGTGCAGCCGGTGAATGGGCACGATCGGGAAGAGCTGGCCCAGCGCCCAGTGATCGAGCAGCGACTGGAACACGGAGAAGTTGCAGATGTGCTGATCGGCGAGCTCGATCTTCAGATTGCCGAGGTCTTCGGGCACTTCCGCGGGCTCCATGCCCATGACCATGGCCTGCATGCGCTCGGCGATCTGCCAGAAGAGCGATTCCGTGCGCGCTTTCACGTCGAGGTCGAGCAGACCCAGCTCGAACATCGTCTGCGCCTGCTCCTTGATCTGCTGCAGGTCGTGCCACGCCGACTGGATCGTGTCATCGGTGAGCGAGCGGTCGATGTCCAGCAGCTCGCGCACGAGTTTGTGGTCCTTGGCCCGGATCTCGCGCGATTCCAGCGGCGTCTTCTCGATGGCGCCGAAGGCCTGCACGACCAGCACGGAGTGATGCGCGACGGTGGCGCGGCCGGACTCCGAGACGATGATCGGATGCGGCACCTTCTCCTCGTCGCAGACGTCCATGATGTTGTAGACGATGTCGCTCGCGTACTCCTCGACGGAGTAGTTCATCGAGCTGTGGAACGTCGAGCGCGAGCCGTCGTAGTCGATGGCCAGTCCGCCGCCGACGTCGATGTACTCGAGGCGATGGCCGCTCTTGTAGAGCTTCGCGTAGTACATCGCCGCCTCGCGCACGGCGCGCTTGATGGTGAGGATGTCGGGGATCTGCGAGCCGATGTGGAAGTGCAGGAGCTTGAACGCGGACTCCATGTTGGCCTCGCGCATGATCTCGATGGCCTCGAGGATCTCCGCCGTGGACAGTCCGAACTTCGCGTGCTCGCCGCCCGACGTGGCCCACTTGCCCGCGCCCTTCGCCAGCAGACGCACGCGCAATCCGATCCACGGCTCCACGCCCATCTCCGCCGCGATCTTCACGATCTGCGCAACCTCGGAGATCTTCTCCGCGACCAGGATCACCTTCTTCCCGAGCTTGCGCCCGGTCAGGGCCATGCGGATGTACGCGCGATCCTTGTAGCCGTTGCAGATGAGGATGGACTCGGGATCGGTGTGCACGGCCAGACCGGCGAAGATCTCCGGCTTCGAGCCCACTTCGATGCCGTGATGCCAGGGGCGTCCGGCGTCGAGGATCTCCTCGACCACTTCACGGAGCTGGTTGACCTTGATGGGAAAGACACCGCGATACGAGCCGCGATAGTTGTGCTCCGCGATGGCGCCGTTGAAGGCGCGGTTGAGCACTTCGACGCGATGACGCAGGAGATCCTGGAAGCGGATGAGCAGCGGCGTGGCGAGATTGATTCCCCCCGCTTCTTTCACGACGTCGAGGATCGGCACGGCGATCCCTTTCTGCTGCAGCGGCGCGACGGTCATCATGCCGTCCTGCGCGACGTCGAAGTAGCCCGCGCCCCAGCGGTCGATCATGTACAGCGAGACCGCGTCGTCGACCGTCCAGTGATGCTCGCTTTCCTGCTCCTGCTGCGCTTCGATGAGCTCGTGCGTCGTCAATTCCTGTCGTGTGCCCCCTTTGCTCGCGAAGAATAGAACAAAACATCGCCGTGTCGTCCTGAGCGAAGCGCAGCGGAGCAGGAGAAGGTCCTTCGACCGTCCTCCGCTTCGCTGCGGCGGCTCAGGATGACACGAGCCGAGGCGTGTCTTCCTGAGCGAAGCGCAGCG
>DATLBM010000033.1:0-5256 GCA_035526885.1 Thermoanaerobaculia bacterium
GGCGCCGCCTGGCCACCATCAAAACGTCCGACACGCTCCAGCGCATCCTCCGCGCCGAAACCCTGGGCCGCGAAATGCCCATCCGCTTCCTCGAGAACGGCGCCGTCGTCGAGCGAAGAATCGATCGGCTGATCCGCGAAAACGGCCGCGACACCGTCGTCGACTACAAGAGCGGCAAGCCCGACCCGCTGCGCCTCGCAAAAGACCGCGCGCAGGTCGCGAGATACGCGCAGGTGATCTCGGGCATGACAGGGCGGGAGTGCGGGACGCTGCTTTGGTATGTGGACTTCGAGCAGGACTCCGTCGTGGAGTCGTCGAGTCGACGAGGAGCCGAGGAGTCCGAGCGGCGACTTGACGACTTGACGACTTGACGACTCGACGACTCGACGACTCGACGACTCGCCGACTCGCCTAAAATCACGCCCGTGCCGTTGTCCAAAGTCATCCTGCTCTCCTTCATCACTCTCGTCACGATGGTCAATCCGCTCGCGGTGATCCCCTCGTTCGTGGCGTTGACGCAGGATGTCTCCCGCGCCGGCCGCGCGCGCGTGGCGCTCGTCGCGGCCATGGCCTGCATCGTCGTGCTCACCGCGTTTCTCATCGCCGGCAACTGGGTCTTTCAGTTCTTCGGGATCACCGTGCCCGCGTTTCAGATCATGGGCGGCGTGATCTTCTTCACCAACGCCCTGCGCACGCTGGTGCGGGAGGACGAGCGGCGCGCGTACAACCTCGGCGGCTCCAAGCGGATGGAAGACACCGACGTCGAGAAGGCCGAGGTCGACCCGTCATCGATTGCCATCGTGCCGCTGGCCGTGCCCATGCTCTCCGGGCCCGGCGCCATCACGTCCACGATGCTGCTCGTGAATCTCTACCCGCGCTTCGACCAGAAGATGGCCGTCACGCTGGCCATCGTCGGCGTGGGGCTCGTGTCTTACGTCGTGCTGCTCGCGGCCGTGCCGCTCTCGCACCGCATCGGCGATCGCGGCCGCGCCGTCTTCGCCAAAATCATGGCCCTCCTCCTCGGCGCCATCGGCATTCAGTTCATGATCAACGGACTGAAGCCCGTGCTGACCGAGATCATCAAGGCGGGACAGTAGCGATGTTCATCGGACACCACGCCGCCGCCTTCGCTGCGAAACGATTCGCGCCGGGCGTCTCGCTGGGGACGCTCTTCGCCGCGGCCATCCTCCTCGATCTGGTCTGGCCCGTTTTCCTGCTCCTGGGCATCGAGCACGTGCGCATCGCGCCGGGGATCACCGCGTTCACGCCGCTCGACTTTTACGACTACCCGATCACGCACAGCCTCCTCGCCGCGATCGGCTGGTCGGTCGCATTCGCGATCCTCGTGCGGCGGCAGCCGGTCATCGTCGGCGCGACGGTGCTCAGCCACTGGGTGCTCGACTTCGTCACCCATCGTCCCGACCTGCCGCTCTGGCCGGGCGGACCGAAGTACGGGCTGGGGCTGTGGAACTCGGTCGCCGGTACGATCCTCATCGAAGTGGGACTGTTCGCGGCCGCGCTCATCGTCTATCTGCGCATGACGCGCGCACGCGATCGTGCGGGACGCGTGTCGCTCTGGCTGCTCGTCGCGTTTCTGGCCATGGTGTACATCGCCAACCTCTACTCGCCGCCGCCGCCCGGCACGACGGCCATCGGCTGGGCGGGACTGGCGCAGTGGCTGTTCGTACCATGGGGCTTCTGGATCGACCGCCATCGCGAGGTCATCGCATGAAAGCGCTCTTCATCGTGAACGCGCGCTCCGGGAAGAAGCGCGCCTTCGACATCGGCGAGCTGATTCGCACCTCCGCGACGTTCGAGCACGAAGTGCTGCCATGCGCGCGCAAGGAAGACGTCGACGCCATGATCGATCGTGCCGAGGCGGAAGGCTTCGACGTCGTGTTCGCGGTGGGGGGCGACGGGACCGTGCACGAAACCGCCAAGCGGCTGATCGGACGCAAGCCCGCGCTGGGCATCCTTCCCATCGGCTCCGGCAACGGCTTCGCGCGGCACATCGGACTGCCGCTGCAACCCGCCATGACCATCGAGGCCTGCGCGTCCGGACGCATCGTCACCATCGACACCGCCATCGTGAACGGCGCGCCGTTCCTCGGCGTCATGGGCATCGGCTTCGACGCCGTCGTCGCCGAGCGCTTCGCCTCCAGCAACGTGCGCGGACTGGAGACCTACGTGAAAGAGGGGTTGCGCGCCTTCGCCGAGTTTCACGCCGATGAGTACGAAGTCACGTGCGGCGGCGAGACGAAGACGGAGAAGGCGTTCGTGATCGCCATCGCCAACGCCAGCCAGTACGGCAACAACGCTCGCATCGCGCCGCTGGCGTCGCTGCAGGATGGATTGCTGGACGTCGTCATCGTGCACGACCTCTCCGTGCTGCGCGCGCCGCTGCTGCTGGCGCGGCTCTTCAGCGGCACGCTGCATCACGCCGGCGAAGTGTCGATGGTGCAGTGCACCGACGTGCGCATCAAACGCCCCGCCGCCGGTCCCGCGCATCTCGACGGCGAGCCGTTGTCGATGCCCGAGGAGTTGGAGGTGCGGGTGGTGCCGCGGTCGTTGCGGTTGCTGGTGCCCGAGAACGCCACCGCGATTTGATGTTGCTGGTTGCCGTGTTGCCGGTTCCCGGTGCCTTCGCGCGATCCAGGACAGTCACCGCGACGTGCCCCGGCAACACAGCGACCAGCAACACGGCAACCCCCACGGCACGAAGCCCGCACACCGCACGCACGTGAGCAGTAAACGCAGTAAACCCCACCCTCTCCGCGCTCTCCGCCACCGCAACTTCCAGCTCTTCTTCGCCGGCCAGCTCATCTCGCTGATCGGCACGTGGATGCAGCAGGTCGCGCAGTCGTGGCTTCTCTATCGCCTCACCAGATCCTCGCTGCTTCTCGGCGGCATCAGCTTCGCCGGCCAGATCCCCATCTTCCTCCTCGGCGCCCTCGGCGGTCACGTCGCCGATCAACGCGACCGCCGCCGCATCCTCGTGGCCACGCAGACGGCGTCGATGATCCTGGCCTTCATCCTGGCCGCGCTCACGCTCACGCACGTCATCCACGAATGGCACCTCTTCGTCCTGGCCGCACTCCTGGGCATCGTCAACGCCTTCGACATCCCCACGCGGCAGGCATTCCTCGTGGAGATGGTCACGCGCGAAGACCTGATCAACGCCATCGCCCTCAACTCATCGATGTTCAACGGCGCGCGCATCGTCGGTCCTGCGGTGGCGGGACTGATCGTGGCGGCGATCGGCGAGGGCTGGTGCTTCTTCGCGAACGCCGTCAGCTACATCGCCGTGATCGCGGGACTGCTGATGATGCGCGTCGCGCCGTTCACGCCGCAGCGCACGTCGCGCTCGATGTGGGCCAACATCGCGGAAGGCTTCAGCTTCGCGGCGAAGACCGCACCGGTGCGCGCGCTGCTGGTGCTGATCGGCGTGGTGAGCTTCACCGCCTTGCCGTACAGCGTGCTGATGCCGGTCTTCGCCGATCAGATCTTTCACTCCGGCGCGCGGGGCCTGGGCATCCTGATGGGCGCCGCCGGCGCGGGCGCGCTGTGCGGCTCGATGCTTCTTGCCACGCGCGCCTCGGTCCGCGGCCTCGGACGCTGGGTCGCCGCCGCATGCGCGCTGGCCGGCGTGGCGCTGTTCGCGTTCTCGTTTTCGCGCAACTTCGCGCTGTCCGCCGCGATCCTTCTGTTCGCGGGCTGCGCGATGATGGTGCAGATGGCCTCCTCGAACACGCTCATCCAGTCGATGGTGCCCGACGCGCTGCGCGGCCGCGTCATGGCGCTCTACTCGATGATGTTCATGGGCATGGGCCCCCTGGGCGCACTCGTCGCCGGCTCGATCGCGCAACGCGCCGGCGCACCCATGGCCGTGGCTGCAGGCGGTGCGATCACGTTCATCGCCGCCGTGGCCTTCGCCATCCGCCTGCCCGCATTGCGGGAGCCCGCGCGCCAGCTGATCCTCGCGCAGCAGGCGGCCCCGGGCGAGCCCGCGCAGCAGACGACGGCCACGGGCGCGGAGTAAGGCGCTTACAGCGTCTTCGCCAGCTCGTCGATCCGCCGTTTCAACTCATCCCGAGTCTCCACGAAGCGGTCGTAGCGCGTGGCCGGATCGTCGGGACCCCAGGAGGGATCCTTGATCGGCCAGTGCTCGATGCGTTTCGCGCCCGGCCAGTTCGGGCAGTCCTGCGCGGCGGAATCGCACACCGTCACCACCGCGTCGAACTTCTGCGGGAGGAACTCGTCGGCCGACTTCGAATACTGCTCGCCGGCGTCGATGCCGATCTCCGCCAGCGCGCGGATGGCCAGCGGATGCACCCAGCCCGCGGGACGCGAGCCGGCGGACACGACATCCATCACGTCGCCGTGGAACGCGCGCGCCAGCCCCTCGGCCATCTGCGACCGCGCGGCGTTTCCTGTACAGAGAAAGAGGACACGCTTTTTCACGTCCGCGAGTCTAACGTGGCGCTGCCCTTGCTCGGCGTCTTTCGCATCATGGCCGAAGAGAAATTACAGCGCTTTTACGACCTCATCGAAGACCTCGAGACCGCGATGTTCACCACGCGCCGCCCGGACGGGCATCTCGTGTCGCGTCCGATGGCCGTGCAGAAGCGCGCCGCGGGCGCGGACCTCTGGTTCGTGACCATGCGCGGCTCACACAAGCTCGACGAGCTCGCGAACGACGCGCACGTCAACCTGGCCTTCTACAAAGACCGCACGCGCGAGTGGGTGTCGGTGTCCGGCCGCGCCCGCGTCACCGACGACCGCGCCAAGATCCGCGAGCTCTACGCTCTCGACTGGCGCGCGTGGTTCGGCGACGAAGGCGGCGAGAAGGACGGCACGCCCGACGATCCGCGCATGATCCTCATCGGCGTCGACGTCGAGATGGCCATGTTCCTCGAGCTGAACAAGCCGCAGCCGGTCGTGCTGTACGAGGTGGTGAAGGGGATGATCACCGGCAGGAAGCCGGATCTCGGAGAGGTGGAGCGGGTGCCGTGATGCCCGGGCCCCCGCTACGCGAGTCTCACAGTCTCACAGTCGCATAGTGGAGGCATCGAGTCGTCGAGTCGTCGAGTCGTCAAGTCGTCGAGCTCCTATGAGGCTATGAGACTCTGCGACTATGCGGCTCGAAGACTCGACGACTCGAAGACTCGTCGACTCGGCGCGCAAGCGCGCTCAGGGAGACAGCCGCTCGATCACCCACTCCTTCGGTTCGCGCAGGCGGTACACGAAGCGGTCGTG
>DATLBM010000034.1:0-2566 GCA_035526885.1 Thermoanaerobaculia bacterium
CGGGCGAGCCGGAGCGCATCACCACCGCGCCGGCGTTTGACGGTTTCCCGATGTTCAGCCCGGACGGCAAGTGGCTGGTTTTCGCGTCCAACCGTTCGAACCCGACGGGGCACGACACGAACCTGTTCATCGCCAGATGGGTGGAGTGAAGCCGCCCGCAACGAGCAGCACGGTCACGACACCCATCGCGAGCTCGATCCATCCCACGCGCACCGCGTCCCGCAACGCGAAACGCGGCGCCCGGCGCGTCAGAAATCCGAGGATGGAGGCGAGGGCGACGAGGGCGCCACAGGCTCGCCGAGGAAGCCCCATCCGTCGTGCTCGGCGGGCAGCGCGATCGGCCGCACCATCGGGCATCGCGCGATGGGAACGTAAACGGCAGTGCTCATCTCCTCGTGGATGGTGCAGTACGGCGCGTTCTCGGCGCCATGATGTTCGTCATCGCAATGGCGTGTGGACGCGAGCCCGCGCCCGCTCCGGCGAAGCGAGCCGTTCCGCCCAAGCGCGTGGAGGGGCCGGTGCCGAAGCCGGTCGAGGCGTCGCCGATCGTGCCGCCGAAGATCGAGCCCATCGCGCGCGACCTCGACGCCATCCGCGCGGACAAAACCCTGCGCGTGCTCTTCACCTTCAACTCCACCGGCTACTTCATCTTCCGCGGCGAGACGATGGGCTACGAATACGAGCTGCTGTCTCGGTTCGCCGCCGCGCAGAAACTGAAGCTCGTGCCGGTGGTCGTGCGCGATACCGCGCCACTCATCGATCAGCTCAATCGCGGCGATGGCGACGTGATCGCGGCGCAGCTCGTGGCGCCGGGGAATGAGTCCGAGGTGCTGGCGACGGATGGTTTGTACGCGACGGCGCCCGTGGTGGTGCAGCGCGGCGCGGGATCGCCCGCGGGCGGCCACACCGCCGCGACGACGACCGCGCTCGAGCGGGAGCAGGTCGAGACCGGCGAAGTGCCGATCACCATTCGCGCGCGGCTCATCGCCACGCCGCAGGAGCTCGCGGGCCAGAGCGTGCACATCTCGCGGCGCTCGCCGTATCGCGGCACGCTCATGGAGCTCAACGACGCACTCACCGACGACGTGCACGTGGTCGAAGTCGACGAGTCGGCGGACAAGCTCATTCAGCGATTGAGTGAAGGAGAGATCGCATACACCGTCGCTGCGGAAAACGTGGCCAAGCTCAATGCCACCGAGTATTCGAACCTCGTCGTGCGTCCGCAGCTCGGACCGCCGAAGCAGGTCATCTGGGCCGTGCGCCGCAACGCGCCGCAACTGCACGACGCGCTGAACGCGTGGCTGAAGACGCAGAAGTCGCTCATGGCGGTGCTCTATCGAAAGTATTTTCTGGACCGGCGCGGGTTCGCGCAGCGCGCGGCCAGCCGCTATCTCACCGCGGAGACGGGCACGCTCTCGCCGTTCGACAACTGGTTCCGCGAGTACGCGCGCATTCCGGGGTGGGACTGGCGCCTGATCGCGTCACAGGCCTATCAGGAGTCGCGCTTCAATCCGAACGCGCGCTCGTGGGCGGGCGCGATCGGCGTGATGCAGATCATGCCGCGCACCGCGCGCGAGCTGCACGTCAATCCGAACGATCCGCGGCAGAGCATCGAGGGCGCGTGCCGCTACCTCTGGAAATTCGACGATCACTTCAAGGACATCAAGTCCGAGGCCGATCGCAGGCGCATGATCCTGGCGTCGTACAACGTGGGGCTGGGACACGTCGAAGACGCGCGCCGGCTGGCGAAGAAATTCGGCGACGATCCCGACCACTGGGACGACGTGGCCTACTGGCTCATTCGCAAGTCGAAGCGGGCCGTGTACAACGATCCCGTGGTGAAGTACGGTTTCGCGCGCGGCACCGAGCCGGTCGACTACGTGGATCGCATCATGGACCGTTTCGACCACTACAAACAGTTCGTAGAGGACTCTCCGGTCACTTCGCCGCCGCCAGATTCGCATCCAGAAACTTCAGGATCGCCCCGTACGCCGTGATCTGATTCTTCTTCTTCGTGAAGCCGTGGCCCTCGTCGTCGAAGACCACGTACTCGACCGGCACGCCGTTCTTTCGCACGGCCGCCACGAGATCATCCGACTCCGCCTTGATCACGCGCGGGTCGTTCTTGCCCTGAATCACGATCAGCGGCTTCCTGATCTTGTCCGCATGGAAGACCGGCGACGCGGCTTTGAGCATTTCCAGCTCCGTCTCCGGATTGCCGATCTCGTCGTACAGCGACTTGCGTCCCGACTCCCACCACGGCGGGATGGACTGCAGCGTGCGCACCCAGTTCGTCACGCCGAAGATGTCCACGCCGGCGTCGAACACGTCCGGCTGAAACGCCAGCGCGGCGGCGACCATGTATCCGCCGTAGCTGCCGCCCATGATCGCCACCCGCGAGCCGTCGACGTACGGCAGCGAAGAGAGGTACTTCTTCGCCTCGACGCAGTCCCACAGCGGCTCGCGCCCGTGCTTGCGGTCGTCCGCGACGTAAAACGTCTTGCCGTAGCCCGATGACCCGCGGTTGTTGATGTCCAGCACGACGTAGCCGTGATTGGCGAGGAAC
>DATLBM010000035.1:0-12583 GCA_035526885.1 Thermoanaerobaculia bacterium
CTCGTTTGCCGTCCCGAGAAACGGTGCGGTACCGAGGCCAGTCTGCTCATCGCGGGCGCCGACTATCCGTTCCTGGCCATCAAGACGCTGATGCGGGAAGGGCGGGGCACGTTCAACGCCGTGCCGTCCGGCAACGCCACGCTGCGCATCACGCGCAACCAGAGCGTCGTGCACGAGGAGAGCGTGAGCATCCCCTCGCAGCGCGACGGCGCGACGCTCGAAGTGAATCTCCCCGCCGTGCGCGTGCGCGGCGACGTGGTCATCGGCAGCCGCCGCGCGCGCGACGGCTCGCTGCTCTTCACGCGCAACGTCCGCGCCTCGGGCGTGCCGATCATGATCAACGGCTCGACCGAGGCCGGCACCACCATCGACAAGCAATGGCTCGGTGCGTTCGGCGCGTCCAGCTCGTGCGAGCTCGCGGCGAACGGCGAGTTCGTGCTCGACGACGTCGAGCCCGGACTCTACGACGTCGTGTTTCGCAGCAACGGCGCGTCCACGGCGAAGATCCAGATCGAGATCCCGAACGTTCCCGAGCACCGCCTGCCGTTGCGATTCGACGGCGCGGAGATCGCGGGAAAGGTCGTCGACGCGTCGAACAAGCCCGCCGCCGTGCGCATCGAGGTCGTCGATGCCGCCGGCGCATCGCATGTCGCCAGCAGCGGCATCGACGGCGAGTTCCGCCTGCTCGGCCTCAGCGAAGGGCGCGCGCACGTGAAGGCGTTCGGCTCGCAGAAGAAGGCGGAAACGGACGTCGAGACGGACGACGCATCCGCGCGCAACGTCGTGCTGCGACTGGAGGACGACGCGTCGTCCGGCCTGACCGTCGACGTGCGCGATGCCGACGGCACTCCCGCCGCGGGCGTGCTCGTGTTCGCGATGGCGAACAACGGCGTCGTCGCCGGCTCCACCGATCGCGACGGACGGGCATCGCTGCCCACCGTCTCCGGCGTCGTGCCGGTGGCCGTGCATCAACCCGGCGGGCGCTGGGCATTCGCCAGCGGACGCTCCGGCGAGCCGACGCGGCTGGTGTTGCCGGCGCGTCCCGGCGCGTTCGTCGCGAATACCTCGGGCGGCGCCG
This sequence comes from Thermoanaerobaculia bacterium, assembly GCA_035526885.1. GTDB lineage: Bacteria > Acidobacteriota > Thermoanaerobaculia > Gp7-AA8 > Gp7-AA8 > QHVT01. Next base: position 1,079 of record DATLBM010000035.1, read on the forward strand.
GCGAGGCGGGCATCATCGCGCCGAACGGCTTTCCGCTCGATCGCGTGCTGCCGATGGTCGGCATTTCGTCGCGCATCGCATCCGGATCGTCGCTGCGCGTGCCCGGCCTCCCGCCCGGCTCGTACGACGTGTCGCTCGGCGCTTTCCGCAAGGGCGTGACGGTGGCGCCGGGCGGCGTGGCCGAAGTGAAGTTCGGCGACTAGAGCGCGCCCGGCGTCATCTCGAAGTCATCGAACTCGAATCCCGGTCCGACCGTGCAGCCGACCAGCGTGTACGCGCCCAGCGGACGCGCCGCCTGCCACTCGTTCGCGCGGATCACGTGCACGCGATGATTCTCATCGAGCCGCACCGCCGCCTCTCGCGTGAGCAATTCCAGCGCGTCTCCTTCGTAGAAATGCCACACCTCGTCGGAGGACACGCGATGCCACGCGCTGAACGTGCCCTCGACGAGCAAAAAGTAGATGGTGGTGAGCGCGGTTCGATCCGCGCCGTCGGCCGCGCGCGTCACCCGCGATCCCGACTTGTAGACCTGCCGGTACCAGCCGCCCTCGGGATGCGGCTCCAGTGCGAGCTGCTCGATCAGTTGTCGTGCGCGCGGATGCATCGTTGCTCCAGACGAGTAGACTATGCCTCCTCATGACTACCATCGATCAAGCCGCCTCCGCCACAAAGTATCCGAACGTCCGCAACTACATCGGCGGGACGTTCGTCGACGCCAACGAGCGTCCCATGCTCGACGTCACCAATCCCGCGGACGGGAGCGTGATCTCGCGCGTGCCAATGTCGGGGCAGAGTGAAATCGATCGCGCGGTCGATGCCGCGCGCGCCGCGTTCCCGAAATGGAGCGGCATTCCCATCAAGGAGCGTGTGCAGGTCTTCTATCGATACAAGGCGCTGCTGGAGAAGAACCTCACCGAGCTCGGGGCGCTCGTGTCCGAGGAGAACGGGAAGATTCGCGGGGAGGCGGAGGCGGAGGTGTTGAAGAGCGCGGAGCTGTGCGAGTTCGCGACCTCGCTGCCGCAGATCGTGCCCGGCGAAGTGCTGGAAGTGTCGCGCGGAGTCGAGTGCCGCGTCGAGCGCTATCCGGTCGGCGTGGTGGCTTCGATCACGCCCTTCAACTTCCCGAACATGGTTCCCAACTGGACCATCCCCAACGCCATCGCGCTGGGCAACTGCATGATCCTCAAGCCGTCCGAGCAGGTGCCGCTCTCCAGCGGCCGCATCGCCGAGTTGCTCAAAGAAGCGGGATTGCCCGACGGCGTGCTGAACGTCGTACACGGCGGACAGGACACCGTCGAAGCGATCTGTGATCACCCGTACATCGACACGATCAGCTTCGTCGGATCGACGCACGTGGCGAAGATCGTCTACCGCCGCGGCTCGCACAATCTCAAGCGCGTCCTGGCCCTCGGCGGCGCGAAGAATCATCTGATCGTGATGCCGGACGCCGAGCCGGACATGACCTCGAACAACGTCGTGGCCTCGATGTCCGGATGCGCCGGACAGCGCTGCATGGCTGCGTCGGTGATGATGGCCGTCGGCAAGACCGATCACATCGTCGACCGCATGGCCGGCATCGTGCGCGGCATGGTTCCGGGCACGCACATCGGTCCGGTGATCTCGAAAGCGGCGAAGGAGCGCATCGAGCGCTACATCACCGAGGCCGAGGAGGCGGGTGCGAAGGTGCTCGTGGATGGACGCGGCTACACCGTGCCCGGACGCGAGAACGGCTACTACGTCGGGCCGACGCTCATCGATCACGTCACGCCGGACATGCGCATCGCGCAGGACGAGATCTTCGGGCCGGTGATGGTCATCATCCGCGCCAACGACGTCGACGAGGCGTTGAAGGTGCAGCGCCGCTCGCCGTACGGCAACGCCGCCTCGGTGTTCACCGAGAACGGCGGCGTCGCGCGTTACGTGATGGAGAACGCCAGCGCGGGGATGGTCGGCGTGAACGTCGGCGTGCCCGTGCCGCGCGAGCCGTTCGGGTTCGGCGGCTGGAACGATTCGAAGTTCGGCGTGGGCGACATCACCGGCCGCGGCTCCATCGAGCTGTGGACGCGGTCGAAGAAGATGACCACGAAGTGGAACAAGGAAGCGGGCACGAACTGGATGTCGTGAGCGGGTAGGGAATGCGGGCGCGCCGGTCCCTCCATTTCAGAGGAGGCGGCCGATGCTGACCAGGATCTCGTCTGCGTGGAAGGCGGTGAAGCGTTTCTACGTCTTCATCCTGCCGATCCGGTTCTCGCTCCTCGCGCTGCTCATGCTGATCTTCGCGTTCCTGATCGCCGATCAGGGCCACGACATTCTGCGCGCGCTTGCGGAGAATCGCCTCGGCCGGCCGTGGGTCCGCGTGGTGATGCTGCTCGTCGCGACGACCGGCCTGGCCTTCGTGATCTGGTTCTGGTCGCGGCATCTGCTGCGCTATCGCCCCTACGCCATCGCGGCCAATGACCCGTGCCGCCGGGACACGGACATGATCCTGGCCGACCTGCGCGGATGGACGAAGTGGCTGCCGCGCGTCCTGGGCATGTCCGTGTTTTTCATCGAAGCGGCCGGCTTCCTGCTCGCGAGCTCGCTCGATTACCACGTGCGGCGGCCCGCGAACCTCTGGTGGATCGTGATCTGGCTGATGGTGTGCGCGGCCCTGTATTGGGTCATCGTGGTCAAGCGGCGCGACCTGCTCGGCATTCGCGCCGACGAGATGTACGACGTGGTCGGCACGTGGAAAGACCTGAGCCGGTCGACGCTCGCGGCACTCGTCGTTTCGCTGGCGGTGGAACTGATCCTGTTCGTCTGGGCGACGATCGCGCCGGTGAGCTGGTGGCGCGTCGGCGTGGCGGCGGCGGCGGTCCTGATCGTCGCCGTGTGGGTGCCGCTCGGCAGCGTGGTCGTTGCCCTGGGTGAAACGTGGCGCATCCCGGCGCTCACCATCATCCTGGCAGTCGCGCTCCTCCTCGGACCGTGCGCCGACAATCACGGAGTGCGCACGCTCGGGCCGGTGCCGCAGCGCGCAACGATGGAGAAGGCGTTCGCCGCGTGGGAGAAACGGCTGAGGCAGAAGCCGCAGTACAGTCACGGCGAGCGTATCCCGGTCATCGTGGTGGCGACCGAGGGCGGTGGAATTCGCGCGGCCTACTGGACGGCGGCGGTGCTGACGTCGCTGCAGGACCAGATCCCGGCGTTCGCCGACCATTGCTTCGCCATCAGCGGCGTGTCGGGCGGGTCGCTGGGCGCACTCACCTTCGACTCCCTGCTGGCGCGGCGGGAGTCGCTCGGGCCGCAGACCGAAAAGTTCGGAGACGAGGCACATCGCGTCTTCGGTTTCGACGCGTTGAGCGGCACGCTGGCGGCGATGGCACAGCCCGATCTCCTGCAGCGCGTTCTCCCCTTCGGATTTCCCGATCGCGCGAAAGCACTCGAACAGGGATGGGAGACGGGATGGAGCACCGCGTTTCCGGGCAACCATTTTTTCGAGGAGCCGTTCGTGTCCACGATGCAGAAGCATCCCGCGCTGCCGCTGCTGCTGATGAACGGCACGCTCGAGGAGACCGGTGACCGCGTCATCACCAGCAACATCCGCATCCATCCGACGCCGCTCTTTCGCAACGCGTACGACGCGTACGGGCAGATCGAACGGGACACGCGTCTCAGCACGGCGGCGTTGCTCAGTGCACGCTTCACCTACATTTCCCCGGCCGGCACACTGCGCGACGTGAAAGACAGAGTGCGCGGGCACGTCGTGGACGGCGGCTACTACGAAGTCTCCGGCGGTGCCACCGCGGCGCAAGTGGTCGCGTTTCTGAAGACGAAGAACGTGAACCCGCTGGTCGTCTACATCGACTACCGCAAGCCGCTTCGTGCGGGCGGCTCGACCAATCCGGCGCCGTTCTGCCCCGCGCCCGGAGCATGCGGACCGTCGCCGCCGGAGCATTCGGCGAAGTGGGCGAACGAGATTCTGGCGCCGTTCTGGGCGTTGCTGAACACGCGCGATGCGCGAGGCAGTCAGGCCGTTGGCGATCTCGCGCAGATCGCCGGCGCGCAGATCGCGGAGTTTCGCTTGCAGCCGCGGTTCGTGCCGCTCCCGCTCGGATGGGTCCTTTCCGAACGGGCGCAGGACGCGATCGATTGGTCAGCCGGTTGCGAGGGCGGCAATCGCACCGCCACGAACTGGGTGGCGGACCACCTCGGAATGCCGCTGTCGCCAAACTGGCGGAGCGTCACCGCACGCCGTGCCTTTGCGAACATCCAGACGTACGCTGACGGATTGGTTCAATGCGGCCGGGCCGCCGGCGCGACCGCCATCAACTGCAACGGCATGAACTGCGCCGAGGTGCCGGACCCCGGTTCGACGTACTGAATCAGATCTTCTCGAAGAAACGGTCGCCGATCCGAATCCCGCGTGCCTCGACCGCGCCGTTGAGCACGCGCAGGCTGCCGTCGTCGAAGCTGGCGCGGGCGCGGAAACTCGTGCCGCTCACTTCGATTGCGTTCAGCACCGCCACGTGTCCGCTCTCGACGTAGTTGCCGCGCAGCGAGCCATCGGCGGCGACTTCCAGGATCAGGCCGTACGACGGATCGGGTCCGGCGTAGCTTCCGGCGATCGTGGCGGGCGCGGCGTAGGACGCGAGCGCGACGAAAAGCAACGACACCGCTGCGAGCTTTCTCATGAACTTGTGCCTCCGGTAGTAGATACGCCGGAATGCGCAAGAAGTTGTGTTCAGGATTCCGGGGCGCGGACAAGTTTTTCAAACAGACCGGTCAACGCCGCATCGAGATCGTCGTGCACGCCCGAGTGCACGGGCGAGGTCTGGATGATCGTGCTGCGCGGCGCGACCAGCCAGTGAAAGCGCGCGCGCTGCGGCAGTTGTCCGATCGATCCGGCCTCGCCGCCGCCCGCGCAGATCTTCGGAATGATGTCGAGGTAGGTCTCCACCGCCGCGACGTCACACGTCGGGGCGAGCACCTGCAGCTTTCCGCGATCCAGCTCGATGCGCGACTGCAGGTACGCGGCGGTCGAGCAGAAGAGAATCACGCCGGCGTTGATGAACTCGCCCCGCTCGACGCGCGGTACCACGCGCACGATGGCGTAGTCGAATGCGTGACGCTCACCCACGGCTCGCATCCTCCACCCAATCGCGCGGCGCGTCGAGCCGGCGCACGAGGTACTGGCGATACGCGGCGCGGTGCTCGCCGATCGACGCGAATTGCGGCTCATCGCCCAGCCAGGCATCGGGGATGAGTGCGAGCACGCCGTCGATCTCGTCGCGCGTGAGCCGCGGCGCGAGCTCGGCGTCCGCTTCGCGCAGCTCCGTGGCCCACGGCAGCAGCACGTGATCGCGCAGTTGTTTGTACGGCGCGCGTGCGCGTTCGAGATGATCGCCCCAGGCGTGATGAAAGATCAGCGTCGCGCCGTGATCGATCAGCCACAGATCGCGATGCCACACGAGCAGGTTCGTGTTCTTGGCCGTGCGATCGACGTTTCCGACCAGCGCGTCGAACCACACGATCGCCGACGCCAGCCGCGGCTTGTCCGCGACCGGCTTCGGCACGAGCGGATCGAACGTGATCGAGCCCGGCAGGTAGTCGAGCGCGAGATTCAGTCCCTCGCTGCGGCGCAGCAGATCCTGGATCTCCGGATCGGGCTCCGTCCTGGCCATCCGCGGATCGAGCTCGGCGAAGACGATCTCCGGCACGGGCAATCCGAGGATGCGGGCCAGCTCGCCGGAGACGAGTTCGGCGATGAGTGCGCGCGTGCCTTGTCCCGCGCCGCGGAACTTCAGCACGTACGTGCCGTCGTCATCGCCCGCGACGATGGCCGGCAGCGAGCCGCCTTCGCGCAGCGGCGTCACGTATTCGATGGCGTTGATCGTGCGGATCACGCGCGGCGCAGCCTTTCCAGCAACTGCTCCGGCAACGCCTCGAACGTGCGCGCGACGTTCGGGGCGTGAATGGCGTCGTGCAGCGTGCCGCCCATGTCGCTGAGAATCGGAGCGAGCGACGACTCGCGCCACTGCTCTTCGGTGAGAGCGATGAAGTGATCCGTCACGTCGCAGTTCGCGTCCGTGCGCCCGGCGGGCGTGGCCAGGAACGTCAGCACGCGCTCCAGCGCGGCGCGCAGTGCCGCGTCATCGCCGAACGACGCATGCACGTCGCGCACGAGCGGCTCCAGCTCGCGCGAGATGTGCCGGAACCGCACCGCCGCGCGCCACAGCGCGTGGAAATCAGTCATCTTTCTCTTTGAAGACCGTGTCGATGGCCAGGCCCGCCGCGAGCAGCAACTGCGCGACGTCGCGGCGTCCCGTGGCTGCGGCGCCGAGACTGATCACGTACGTGTCCGCGTTCGTGAAGAGCTCCTTGGCCAGGCCCGCCCACTTCTTCGTCACGCGGCCGAGCTCTTCGCCGCCGGCGCCGAGGAGCTGGAAGTTCCAGCCTTTCCAGTCGCCTTTGACGCTGCCGATCTCGCGGTCCTGCATGTCGAACATGCGGAACGACGGACCGATGGAGAGGGCCTTCGCGCGGAAGTAGCCGAGCTGCTGCGCGCCCGCGGTGACGTACACCTTCGGCCGCAACAACGCCACGCCGCGATGGATCGAGAGCACCGGCTCCGCGCCTTCGCGCTCGTAGACGTTGACGATCGTCGGCAGCCACTTGTTGTTCATGGCCAGGCGCAGATACTTCACGATGCCGGGCGGTTCTTCCTTGGCGATGCCGATGGGCGCACCGGTGTCGGGATCGAGGAGATCGTAAACGCTGGCCAGCTTCATGAAGCCGACGCGTTCCTTGACGACGTAAGTCTGTCGGTCGAGCATGGGGCATTCTCGCTCAAACGAGCGATGAACGATGAGAGATGACCGATGAGCAGCCGGAGCGGTTCATCGGGTTCGTCCGTCATCTCTCATCACTCATCACTCATCACTCGGCTTGACGATCACGCCGCGCCGCTCGCGTCCATTCATCGTCACCGTGACACCGTGGTCGAGCCGGACGTGGCGCACGAGCGCGCTCTCCGACACCGCCCGCTGCGACGCCAGCCACGGCCAGTCCACGAAGCTGTTGCGCACGCGGGGATTCACGGAGAAGTAGCCGACCTGGAACGCGGTCAGGTTCTGAAAAAAGTGCGAGCCCTGCGACGGGTCGACGCTCAGGTCGCGGAAGTCCGACTCGACGATCGCGCGCGCGCCGCTGATCTGATCCCACTTCACGGGGATGCCCAGGAGCGGATCGTTGCTGCCCCAGCGTCCCGGGCCGATGAGGAGATAGTCGCGCTGTTCGTCGCGGAGCTGCGCGTTCAGCGCGGCGATCTCGCGCGCGGCGTCGTGGCTTCGCGAGCGATCGAAGGTGTCGGCCGCGATGACCACGATGTCGCGCAGGTCGTGAATGACGCCGTGCCCGAGGACTTGCGTGCTTCGACAGAGCACCTTCGGTTGGGGGATGCTCTCGAGATCGAGCGCCTCCATCTCGCGATTGAGCACGAGCGGCCGCATCTGCAGCACGCCCAGCTTCCTCGCGCGCAGGTCGACGGCGAACTCGATCTCCACCGGCGTGCCGATGCCCGACGATCCGAGCTTGCAGAGATAGTCGAGCGCCTCGGCCAGCGGGATGAGCTTCTGCCGCAGGATCGGCGCGAAGGTGACGACGCGCGTGCCGTCGCGGGAGATGCCGTCGTACATGGCGTCGTTCTCGGCGGAGTACGTGGAGGCGACGGCGTGGAGCGTGCCGTCGGCTTCGGCGGTGCGGAGGTCATGGGCACGGATGCGTTCATCGTCGATGGAGGACGGGGGGCCTCCGGCGGCTGGGGTCGCCGGAGGCCTCTCGTCGAGCTCCAGCGCGTAGAACCGCGTCTGCGTCACCTTCTCCTCGGGCAGATGCTCCGGATAGTGCGGCGAGAAGCGCACCGCCGGCGCGCCTTCGACGATCGTGCGCCCGAGGCCGAGCGCCAGCGCGGCCATCCCGTCCTCCGGCTTCTGCGGCCCCACCGGATAAAAGTTGTACGACCGCGCCACGCCCGACACCTCGGGATAAAACCGCTCGCCATGCGGCGCGCCGACCATGCGCTGGACGATCACCGCCATCTTCTCGTCCTCCGCGCGCAGCGACGTCGAGCGGATGTAGTGCCGCGCCGCGCGATAGAACGTCGACGCGTACACGCGCTTGATGGCGATGAGCAGCTCGTCCAGTCGCGAGTGGCCGCGGTTCGGAATCATGTACGTCTGGTACACGCCCGCGAACGGGTGGAACTGCGAGTCCTCGAGCAGACTGGAAGAGCGCACGGCCAGCGGCTCGCGGCACAGCTCCAGAAACTCACTCAGCCGCGCTTTGGCGTCATCCGGGAAATGCTCCGCGGCGATGAAGCGCTGCATGATCTCCTCGTCGCTGCCGCTGACGTTGCGCAGTCCATTCGCGTCGAGGAAATCGTCGAAGACCTTCGTGGCGATGACCAGTCCCGGCGGCACTTCGATCTCGATTCCCGCAATGCGCTCAGACATCGACAGCAGCGTGTTCACGAAGGCGATGCCGCGCGCCTTGCCGCCGATCGAGCCCTCGCCCGTCTTCGCGAATGACGTGGCTGGATCGAAAGTCTTCGCCGAGAACTCCGAGAGCAATCCGCGCTGCCGCTGTGAGCGATGCTCGCGCACGCGCTGGGCGAGGTACTCGCGCAACGCGTCCGCGGTGGGCCACTCGGTGTCCTGCCGCGGACGCAGGCTGGCCGCGAGCTGGAACTCCGTGCGCGCCTGGAACCAGCGCGAGAAGTCGTTGCCGTGCGCGTGCTGGCGCACGCTCGACGCGGGCACGACGCGCAGCTGCTCCTCCAGCGACTCGAGATCGTGCGCGCGGCCGACTTCCTTCCCGTCCAGACGAAAGATGAAATCGCCGAAGCCGAAGTTGTCGCGGAACGTCTTCCGAAACTCCTCCGCGAGATCGGGCGACTCCTTCCAGAGGTAAATCGCGCCCGCCTGATTCGCGTCCGCGCGCAGATCGGGATTCGTGGACTGCAGCAGCACCGGAACGTCCCAGCGCCGCTGCTTCACCATGCGCGTGAGCTCGATCCCGGCGCGCGGATTCTGCTCGCCGTGCCGCGTGAAACCGGCGTCGGTGATCACGCCGCTGATGTACGGCTCGAAGCGATCGAAAACCGCGGCCGCCTCCTCCCACGACCGCGACAGCAGGATCTTCGGGCGCGCGCGCATGCGCAGCGCGCGATGCACTTTGTTCACGCCCTCCCCGATCAACCGTTGCGCATGCTCCAGCACCTCGGAATACAGGAGCGGCAGGAAGAACGACGTGTAGCGGACGCTGTCTTCGTTCACCAGGATGACCGGCACGCCGAAGCTCTTCGTGTCGTCGGCGGCGTTCCACTCGTCCTCGATGTTCTTGATGATCGTGGTGAGCAGGCGCACGTCACCGCGCCAGATGAAGACGCGGTCGAAGTCGTTCGTGGCGATCTCGCCCAGCTCGCGCTTGTCGTACGCGAGCAGAACGACAGGCGTGTGAAAGCCGCCGGCGCGGATCTCGCGCGCCAGGCGCAGCGGCGTCATGTCCTCGACGTGCAGCGTGGTGATGACGAGATCGAAATGCTGTCCCGCGCGAAGAAGCTGCAGTGCCTCGTCGCCGCGCGAGACGGGCGTGAGCTCGAATTGCAGGCCTTCCTCTTCGAACAAATAGAGATCGAAGAGGCTGGAGACGAGCAGGATGTCGCGGATGCGGCGCCGCTCGAGCTGCAGGAAATCCTGCAACGCGGACCCGGCACCGCGGTCGGTCACACGACGCCCTGGTCCAGCATCGCATCGGCCACTTTCAGGAAGCCGCCGATGTTCGCGCCGTTCACGTAGTTGCCCGGAGTGCCGAAGCGCTCGGACGTTTCGACGCAGGTGCGATGGATGCGCTTCATGATGCCGCGCAGACGCTCGTCGACTTCCTCGCGCGTCCACGAGAGGCGCATCGAGTTCTGGCTCATCTCCAGTCCCGACGTGGCCACGCCGCCCGCGTTCGCGGCCTTGCCCGGACCGTACAGAATCCCGGCATCGACGAACTTCGCCACCCCGCCCGGCGTCGTCGGCATGTTCGATCCCTCGGCGACCAGGTACACGCCGTTCTTCAGCAGATTGGCGGCGTCGTTCGCGTTGATCTCGTTCTGCGTCGCGCTGGGGAAAGCGCAGTCGGCTTCGATGTCCCACAGCGGATTGTGATCGGCGCGCGAGTCGATCTTCGTGAACGTCGCTTCCCTGAACTGATCGGTGTACTCGGCGATGCGTCCGCGGCGCACGTTCTTCAGCTCCATCAGCCAATGCAGCTTCTCGTGGTCGATGCCCGACTGGTCGTAGATGAAACCGTCGGAGTCGGACAGCGTGACCACTTTGCCGCCGAGGTCGAGGATCTTCTCGACGGTGTACTGGGCGACGTTGCCGCTGCCGGAGACGAGACACACTTTGCCGTCCAGTGTCTTGCCGCGCGCGGCCAGCATCTCCGCCGCGAAATACACCGCACCGTAGCCGGTGGCCTCGGGACGAATCAACGAGCCGCCCCACGTCAATCCTTTCCCGGTGAGCACCCCCGTGAACTCGTTGCGCAGCTTTTTGTAGGTGCCGAAGAGAAATCCGATTTCGCGTCCACCCACGCCGATGTCGCCGGCGGGCACGTCGGTGTCGGCGCCGATGTGCCGGCACAGCTCGGCCATGAAGGCCTGGCAGAAGCGCATGATCTCCGTGTTGCTCTTCCCTTTGGGATCGAAGTCCGAGCCACCCTTGCCGCCGCCCATCGGCAGCGTGGTCAGTGAGTTCTTGAAGACCTGCTCGAAGGCGAGGAACTTGAGGATGCCCAGGTTGACGGACGGATGGAAACGCAGTCCGCCTTTGTAGGGACCGAGGGCGCTGTTCATCTGGATGCGGAAGCCGCGGTTGACCTGCACGTCGCCGCGATCGTCGATCCACGGGACGCGAAACATGACCACGCGCTCGGGCTCGACCATGCGCTCGAGGATGCGCGCGTGGCGATACTCGGAATGCCGCTCCAGCACGACCTCGACGGATTGCACGACCTCGAGGACGGCCTGATGAAACTCCGGTTCGGCGGGATTCCGCGCCTTCACCGCCGCCATGAAGTCTTCAACGAACGGCGAGACGCGATCCGCGGCCTCTTCGACGTAAGCGCCCATGCACACTCCCCTGTTTGCGTGCGAGCACCATACGGGGGAAGGATGGCGGTGACAAGCGGGGCGCACTCCAAAATGTCACCCCGCCGTGTCATCCTGAGCGGAGCGCAGCGGAGTCGAAGGACCTTCCAGCGCGCCACGGAGCAGGGGAAGGTCCTTCGACCGTCCTTCGCTTCGCTTCGGCGGCTCAGGATGACACGGCGGGTGACACGAGCCGCGCTGTGTCATCCTGAGCGCAGCGCAGCGGCGTCGAAGGACCTTGCAGCGCGCCACGGCGCGGGGGAAGGTCCTTCGCCCGTCCTCCGCTTCGCTCCGGCGGCACAGGATGACACGGCGGATGACACGAGCCG
>DATLBM010000036.1:0-4818 GCA_035526885.1 Thermoanaerobaculia bacterium
CACCAGCCTCCGCGACCACCACGAGTTCATCAAGGCGCGACGGCAGCTACGCATTACCGACGAGTCGATTGACCGGTTCGAAGAGAGGCGACTCCGGGAGCACCAAGCGCAGCGACGTCCCGAGATCGTGTCCCGAGATCGCCGTTAGGTTTCCCACCGTGCCTCCCTCCCTCAGGCCACCCTTAGGACGGCTCTAAAGTCGCACTCGACCGGGACAAACCAAGCCGCCGCGGCCCCTCGCAACACAACCCCTCGCAAAGCACTCAGCCGCCGCGGTGTTAGCCTACTTCGGTCCCGCAGTGTCCCACGATATCCCGCAGGACAAACAAACCGCCAACTCACAGCGTGTTTGCTCGAAGCCCATGTTCCGCCAGCAACACGGCAACCGGCAACACGCACGCGCTCAGTACTCCAGCTTCTTGAGCGGCGGGTCGTAGTCGAACGATCCCAACAGCAGCCAGCGGCGCGCGGTCGCTTCGCGGCCGCGCTTGGCCATGAGCGGCGTCGTGTAGTGCCAGAAGGGGAGGCGGTAGATGGCGATGGCGGCGCGGGTCGAGATGTCGTGCGTCGCCGAGAGGAAGCCGCGATCCTCGTAGACCAGTTGCTGTCCGGCCACGTCGTCGTTGGCGAACATGATGTGCAAATCGAGGAAGCCGTTGCGCGCTTCCTTGCGCTCCGGATGGTGATCGTTGTGCGGGCCGCTGTAGTCGCCGGTCTCGTAGCAGATCACCTGGCGCGCCCACCAGTCCTCGCGCAGCGGCGGCGCGGTGACCTGCTGCGCCGCGCGGCGGAAGCTCTTCGACATCATCATCTGCGACAGTCCGCATTCGCGCGCGGCGTCGAGTGCCCGCGAGCGCGGTGAGTTGAACGTGGCCGTGCGCACGCGCACCGTCTTCGGCAGGCGCTCGCTGTAGTTGTGCTTCATCCCCGTGAGCACCTCTTTGGCGATGGGGAAGTACATGCGCCGCAGTGCCGGATACATCACCCGATCGAGGAGCGCGATGCATTCGCGCGCGACGCCGTCTTCGATCACGTCATCGAGCACGACCAGAGGCGAGCGTTTCTTCGCGATGAGCGCCTCGAGCTGCGGAGGATCGTCGAGCAGACGGCGTCCGGCCGGTGTGAGCAGGTCGTCGAATTCGTCGGGAAAGCGGTCCATCCGCCTTCAAAGTGTACAATGGCGCAACGGCGTCGTCGGGAAGGTCCCTCCCGCGGCGGCGGAATCCAACGGTCAAGATCTCAGGGAGTTCATGAAGCGACTCGTCCTCGCACTCAGTGCCACTGTTCTGTTTGCGGCCGCGCCGATGCGTGCGGACGCCCCCTGTTCGTCGAAATCCTCCGACTCCATCGCCTCGACGCTGCTGCGCCAGGCCCCGGGTCTGAAGGCCGAGGTCCTGCGCATGGCGTTGCGTGCGACGACCTGTGCGGCCGAGCAGGGGAAGGTCAAACGCCGCGATCTGCTGACGGTCATCGACTACTCGCTGCCGTCGTCCGAGCCGCGCCTGTTCGTCTTCGATCTCTACGCGCGCAAGCTCCTGTTCCGTGAGCTCGTCGCGCACGGCAAGAACAGCGGAGGCGACTCCGCCAGCTTCTTCTCCAATTCCCCCGGCAGCCTGGCCACGAGCCTCGGTCTCTTCGTCACCGCCGACACCTACATCGGCAGCAACGGCTACTCGCTGCGGCTGAAGGGCCTCGAGGAAGGCGTGAACGACATGGCCATGGATCGCGCGATCGTCATGCACGGCGCGTCGTACGTCAGCCGCGCCGCGATCAAGGCCATGGGACGTCTGGGCCGGAGCTGGGGATGTCCGGCGGTGCGGAAGGAAGTGGCGAGGAAGATGATCGACACGCTGCGGGGCGGCAGTCCGATCTTCGCCTACTACCCGGACAAGGACTGGATGAAGCAGTCGTCGTATCTGAGCGCTGGCAAATAGAAAGGGCGGGCTGAAAGCCCGCCCTTCCACCTTCAGCTAGTCCTTGCGCTTCACGTCTTCCGCGAGCTCGTCGACGTTCAGCATGCCGTCGCGATTGCGGTCGCGCTGGCGGAACGTCGCCTCATCGGCCGGCCACTCTTTGATCGAGACCAGGCCGTCCTTGTCCTTGTCGTAGGCCGCCAGGCGTCCCTTCGCGCGGTTGTGCTCGCGCCCGAGATCGCGGTCATGGCGCGACAGCACGCGATCGCGGTCCAGGTCCAGCGCGTCGAACTCCGCCGACGTGCCCGTGAACTCGCGGACCGTGACGTAGCCGTCGTTGTCCGAGTCCATGGCCATCCAGTTGATGTTCGTGGAGCTGGTGGATTTCTTCAGCGAAGCCTGCTTGGCTTCCTCGCGGGTGAGGATGCCGTTCTTGTCCATGTCGAGGGCGTGGAAGTAGCTCTTGCCGAGGCTGAACTCGTCGACCGTGAGCTGCGCGTCGTGGTTGCGATCGTACTGCTCGAACCATTTGTCGACGGCTGCGAGCTGCTTGGCCTCCTCCGGCGTCTCGGCGTGCGCCACGGGAATGATGGCGGCGGCGAGCGTCAGAGCGAGGGCGGTGGTGATGTTCCGGATCTTCAATGGGCCTCCTTCAGGCAAACCGTAATCGAGGGACGCGGCTTGTCATTCCGCGTCCCTCTTACGACGGGCCAGGAGGCCGATGGTCACGCGAAGGACTTCGGACGGTCGTCCAGACGCGTGGCGAGGTCGAGCATGGCCGCGAGATAAATCGGCTCGCCGCCGCGAAACTCCAGCGGCCGCTTGAGGTCCGGCGCGCGCATGGAGATGAGGTGCTGATCGGCATCGACGAAGATGTCGTCGATCTTCGGCACCTGCACCTCGATCCGTTTGTCCTTTTCGCCTTCGATCATGAAACGCTTGTTCGTGACGATGGCCGTGCGCTCCGCGCCTTCGCCGATGCGCACGGGCGCGGTGTACATGCAGTACTCGTTGAGGTTGAGCGGCACGGTGGTGTTGCACCGCGGCGCATTGCGATGATCGACCCCGCGCAGCCGCTCGAACTGCGACTCGCTCGACGTATCGATGGGCAGCTCCTCGGGCGTGATGGCGAAGCCCTGCTGGATCTGGCGGACGATCTTCACCTGCTCCTCGCCGAGGCGGTCGTCGGCCGTGAAATGCCAGAGCACCGTCGAGTAGAGCGCCTGCTTCACGGCCTTGGCATCCTCGGCGATGAGACCCGCGGCGTCGCTGGCGCGATCCATCAGCGCCGCCACTTCGGCGGCGCGCTGCGGACCGACTTTCGCCAGCGTGGAGAAGCCGACGTGCAACACGGTGCCGATGGCGTTGTCGGCCCAGACGGCGTAGGGGAGATCGAGCTTCTCGTTTTCCGCCATCACGCGTGCCAGCGCGGCGTCGTTGGGATCTTCGCGCAGCTGCTCGAGCGAGGTCGTGTACGCGGAGAGCATCTCCGCGTTGCGCTGATCGCGCTCGATGCGCTCCTGGCTCTTGCGCTGTTCGGCCATGCGCACACTGCGCCGTTTCGTCCACGTGGTGACGATGGGAATGGCCAGCGCGATCAACGCGCCGAGGATCCACACGACGCCCGCGGGTTTGCCGCCGGCGATGGTGGCCAGTCCGAGGAGCAGCAGCAACGCGCCGACGCCGAGGAGCGCGTAGTTCTTCGTCCCGCCTTCGGCGAGCGTCGTCCAGAACGACGTGCGCGCCAGTGCCTCCGAGCGCGGCTTGGGCATCTCCGCCTTGTGAATCTGGCGCAGATCGGCGGAGTAGAAGATCTCCGGCCGGTGCCGCACGAATTCGCCCGTGGGGCTCGTACTGAGCTCGGTGTCGTGATCGATGGAGCGGAACTCGCGGCGGCGTCCGACCGCGAAACGGAAGACGGAGTTGCCGAGGTTTTTCTGAACAGTAAAGCTCATGGCGCACTCAACGGGTGCGGACTTCGTGCCTGATCCGCGGTCACCGGCCGCTGCAGGCCGGCGAAGGCACGACCGCGCGGCGGATGCCGGTCTGGAGATCCTCGTAAGTGATGTCGATGCCCATCCTTTCGCGCAGCTCGAGCGCGAGCTTCGTCGCGGAGATGGTGAAGCTGCATTGCTGGCCCGGAGCGAGGAATCTGATGCAGCCCGCGGCGTCGACGTCGTAGCCCGAGGCGGCGTTGCCGCTCCTGTTCGTGGCTACGATGCTGACCACGCGCATCACCGCAGGCTCGGAATTCGAGAGAGTGACGGTCTGCGTTCCGGGCGCCGTGAACTTGATGTTGACCGGCGTGACGCAGAGCCGGCGCGCGGGCGGGAGTTGCGGCGGTGGCGCCGGAGGGTCGATGGCGCTGCCGCGCAACGACACGCTGGCTCGATCCGCACCCGCGGCGATCTTCAGCGTCCCCGAGTACCTCCCACCTTTCGACGGCGCGAAGACGACCGCGATGACGCACTGCGCACCCGCGGCCACGCCCTCCGCGCAGCCGTTCGTGGCGGCGAAGGGTGGATCGGCGCTGAGGCTGACGCGATCGATGTCCGTGCCGCCGTCGTTGCGCACGACGGCCAGCTGCGCGGGCGCATTGCGATCGGAGAATACGAGGCGCGGCGGCGTGATGATCGCTTTTGCGGGGAGTGGCGGCGTGATCGCCGGCAGCGGAGTCGACGAAAGCGGCACCGCGGGAACGGTCAGGATGGCGAGCGGTCCTCCGATGTGTACGCCTACCTGCGGCGCCTTTTCCTCATTCCTCACCGGACGAGGTGCCATCGCGGCGGCGATCACTCCCACCAGAATGCCGGCGGCCATGCGTCCGCGGCGACGGCGCTTGCGCTCTTCGCCGGCGCGATCGCCGAGGTACAGCGAGAGCGTGCTGGCCACGTCAGCGCACCTG
>DATLBM010000037.1:0-9513 GCA_035526885.1 Thermoanaerobaculia bacterium
GTCTCGCGGGGGTCCCCATGAGACGACTTGCGGCGGTAGCGGTCGCGTTGGTGGTGGCGGGGTTCGCGCACGCGCAGGAGCGCGGCGCCGTCGACTGGATCTTTCTCCTCGACACCTCGGCGTCGATGAAGAACATCTTCCCCGACGTTCAGGAGTCGCTGAAGACCTTCGTGCGCGAGGCCAGCGACGGCGACTCGGTCAGTCTGTACTCATTCGATCGCGACGTCGGCATGAAGGCGCTGGTCGACCTGCACGGCGACCGCGGTGACGTCTACGACAGCGTCAGTGCTCTCAAGCCGCAAGGCAACCGCACGCACCTCGGCGCCGCGATCCGGCAGGGTCTCGACCGCGCGGATGCCCTCCAGCAGCGCAGCAAGGATCCAACGCGCGTTCGGGCCATCGTGCTCTTCACCGACGGCAAGGAGGATGTAAAGGGCATCGCCAACCCCGTACCGATTCCGGACAGCATCCAGCGCGCGCTGAAGAGCGGCGCCTCGATCTTCTTCGTCTCCATGGGCGAGCACGAGCCGCAGCTCGATGCCTTTACGAACGCGCACCAGATCCGCGCCACCGATGCCGAAAGCATCCGCCAGCTCGCCCAGCGCATTCGCAAGCAACTGCCCAGGCGTCAGGCTCCCTTGCGCATCGACGTGACGCCGAAGCAACTGACCTTCGGCGACATCAGGCGCGGCAAGACCACCGAGGCGCGCGAGCTCACCATCGACAGCAGCCGTCCCACCACCGTCGACGTCGTTCTCGAGCCGGCCGGCGGCATTTCCATGGAACCGCGGCGCGTAACCGTCCCCGGCACCGTCAAAGTGCAACTCGTCATCGACGAGGAAGCCGCGCCCGGCCCGCGCAACGTCACCATCGACGTCGGCAAAAAAGCGATCAGCGGAACGCTCACCATCGTGAAGCCGCTGCTCTGGCCGTACTGGGCCGCCGCGATCGCCGCGGCGTTGATCGCGGCGATCGTCTTCTTCCGCATCCGCAGCAACGGTAATCAGCTCGAAGGCGAGATCGAGATCGTCGCGCCGCGCGTCCCGTCCGATGCCGCATACGTCGGCCTGCCGAATCTCAAGGCGAACGAAGTCGCGCTGAGCGCGATCATCCCGATCGAAGCCCTGAACGGCGCCGACGCGCGCCTGTTCGTGCGTCGCAGCAAAGGCCGGAAAAACGTGTGCATCGCCGCGTCCGGCGGCTCGCTGCGCGTCAACGACGTCGAGACGCCGCTGGCCGAGCTCTACGACGCCGACACCATCCGCATCGGCTCCGCAAAACTCCGCTTCAACCGCCTCGGCTTCGAACGTCCACAGGAGGACCTCGCATGAAGAACAACGTCGTCTTTCGTCCCACGGTCGTCATCGGTCTCGGCGGCACGGGCTACGGCACGCTGCTCAAGCTGAAGAAACGCTTCATCGACGCGTACGGCAACGTGCCGCCGATCATCCGCTTTCTGTCCATCGACACGACCGAGAACGCCGAGGGCGGGGCGCAGCAGGAGGCGAGCGAGGTGCGGCTCGATCACAACGAGACCTACGTGCTGCAGGTCGGCAATCCCGCGTCGCTGGTGAACGGATCCAATCCGCACGTCGATGAGTGGTGGCCGCCGGAGATCCCTACGCAGGCCATCATCGCCGGTGCGGGACAGGTTCGCGCGCGCGGGCGTCTCGCGCTCTTCGCGAAGGCCGGCGAAGTGTTCGGGCGTCTGCAGCGCGCCGTCGACGACGTCCGCAACATCCGTAACGCGAAGCAGATGTACGCCGACCAGTTCCAGGTCTCGACGCGCTCCGGCGTCGAGGTGCACATCGTCGGCAGCCTGGCCGGCGGCACTGGCAGCGGCACGTTTCTCGACGTCGCGTTCATGCTCCGCGACATCATCGGCGGCGACGAACAGTCGAACTTCACCGGCGTCTTTCTCCTGCCCGGCATCTTCACGCGCTACTCCGGCGTGGCGCTGGTGAAGCCGAACGCATACGGCGCGCTGAAAGAGATCGAGCATCTCTCGACGACGAAGGAGCGCTTCCAGATCGACTACGGGACGCGCCGCGTGGAGGTGAACCGCCCGCCGTTCGATCTGATCTACCTCGTCAACAACATCAATGAGCAGGGACGCGTGGTCAGCGAGCAGAACGACCTCTACTCGCTCATCTCCGACGGCATGTACGTGCAGATCGGCTCGCAGATCGGCGCCGACAGCGCGAACGCCGTCGACAACATCAAGACGCAGATCGCCACCGCCGGCCGCGTGAAGGGACGCTCGCCGCAGTACTGCAGCTTCGGCGTGGCCGCGCTGACGATGCCGAGCTTCGAGCCGCTGCTGTACGAGGACGCGAAGCGCCTGGTCATCGAAGACCTGCTGAACGGGTCGGTGTCGGATGCCGAGGTCGAGGCGGAGGTGCAGCGCTTCATCGATCAGCAGCGTCTGCGCGAGGACGACAACGATCAGGTCATCGAGTTCCTCAGCCAGTCCGAGGGCGGCGGCCAGCTCCGCTTCAAGATGCCCCTCGGCCAGATGAAGTTCGACAACAAGGCGCTGGCCACTGTCAAGAATCTCCACACCACGCATCGCTCGAAGGCCGAGCGGCAGATCGTGCAGGCCATCGCCGCGAACTTCGAGAAGCTGCGCGACGGCGCGGTCGCGGCCATCACCGCGCACTTCGAATCGTCGGTCAATCGCGTGAACGGCTTCACGCAGGCCGAGCGCTTTTTCGAGAAGCTGCAGGCCAAGCTGGAGTGGTACCAGAACATGATGGACGGCGAGGCGAAGGAGGAGCGTGCGAAGCTGAAGGCGCTCAACTTCAAGCCGGCCGAGGATGGGATCGGGGAGGCCGTCGGCGCGTTTCTGCGGCGCGAGGCGCGTGTGAAGACGGCGTGCGAGGCGTACGCGGGCATGGTCGATCGCGAGACCGAGCTGACCATCGCCGTGTCGCGGCTGGAGAAAGCGGCCGAGCTCTATTCGACGCTGCACGCGCACACGCAGTCCATCCTCAACAACTGCTACCGCATTCGCGAGAATCTGAACGCCGCGCGCAAACAGTTCGAGCAGCAGCATTTGGACGTCACCAATCCGCGCGGCGCGTCGCGTCTCTTCGAGCAGGTCGTACCGTTCGATCCGGGCGCGCAGCGGCCGAAGGTCACGGGCGCGGATTTCGTGAAGTGGTACGCGGACGATCACGCCAACGGATCGCTGTCGCAATGGGCGGGACTGAAAGCGGCGGAGGTGCACGCGGACATCACGCGCTTCGTCGAGAAGTGCTACGAGCCGCTCACGTCGCTGACGATGGACGACATCCTCTCGCGGTCGACGCCCGAGGCCGTGTCGCAGGAGCTGAAGCGCCTCGATCATCTGGCCGTGCCGCTGTGGCGCTATGACGTCGGGCGCATCCCCGTCGTGAACCAGATCGTCATCAACGAGTTCTATCACTACGGCGTCGCCGACGCGGATTCGACGGTGCTCAAGACGTCGCGCTACGAGGCCGGTGTACCGAAAGGAAACGCCAAGCCGTCGCTGGTCTCGACCCGCGACCCGCGGCGCATCGTGCTCTTCAAGGTGAAGACCGGCATTCCGCTGTTCGCGCTGGCGGAAATCGAGGACATGGAGCGCGCCTACCTCGATCCGAACAAGGTCATCTCCAATCACGTCGACCAGCGCTGGCAGGACATGCCCAACCTCATTCCGCGCAGCGGCGACGGCGAAGCATTGCGCTGGTTTGCGCTGGCGCAGGCGCCCGAGCCGTTCGCGCTCATCAAACGCGAAGGCGCGTGGTACTCGATGAAATCGAAGAACGGCAAGCGCACCGAAAACAACATGGTCCGCCTCGGCCAGGGACGCGTGCCGGCGTTCTCGTCGTTCGAGAAGAACCGCGAGCTGGTGCAGGAAGCGGAGGCGGCCATCGAAGCCGTGGTCACGCGCGAAGGCGCGGCCAAGGTCATTCAGATCCTCAAGGACTACGGCGACTCGCTGTCGAAGCAGATGGGCGGCGCCGTGGAGCCCGCGGTGAAGGATCAGGTCGAGCATGAGCTGCTGGCCATCGAAGACTACGTGCGGCGGATGGAAACGCTGAGCTGACGATCATGCTCAAGCCCGTGACCCTCCTCGCCCTCGACGAGGCCTCGGCGACGCTCGCCGAGGCCGTGCAGTCGCGCATCGGCATCGAGGACCTGGTGCTGGCGCGTGCGGTGTCGGCGTCCGACCTGCCGCCGGTGCTGCACGCCATTCACGCGCGGCGACAGTCGCCGGACAGTCCGCTGCGATTGCGCGACGACGTCTCCTCGCGCGAGCTCGTGCTGCTCGTCACGTCCGTGCAGTCGTCGAACGTGATCGAGATCGCCAGGCAGGTGCGCGCGCAGTACGAGATGCGCCGCTTCGCCGCCGTGCACGCGCTGGAGATCCTCGTGCTGCTGCCCGAGCTGACGCCGCCCGGCGACTACGGCGCGGCGTACTCGCTGCTGAAGATGCTGAACGCGGACAATCCCGCCGATACGGTGTGGCTGCTCGACTCGATGAATGCGAACCGCGTGCGTTTCGGCGATCTGTCGAACGGCGCGTACGCCGACGCGGTGGCGGGCGCGCTGCTGTACGAGCCGGAGCTGAGCGGCGCGATGGTGGGACATCGTCCGCGCGGCTTCGACGCGGCGTTCAGTTCATTCGGCTACGCGGAGCTGGTCTTTCCCCGCGACGTCGCGCTGCGGCGGCTCGAGCCGCGATTCGCCGAAGAGCTCGTGCGCGAGAAACTCCTCGCGGGCGCACCGATGCCGCAGCCGCATCTCGCGGCGAAGCAGTTCGTGGCGGCGGAGGAATTCGCGACGCCGCTGTCGCGCATCGGACTGGAGGCGGGGGAGTCGCTGTTCATGCGCTTCCGTCCGAAGACGCTCGTCACGGATCGCACGCGCGGCGCGGACGAGGTGATCGCCGCGGTGCGCGCGGAGCTGAAGACGTTTCGCGACGGCGTCCATCTGAAAAATCTGGAGACTCTGGTGCGCCAGGGCGAGGAGACGGCGGCGCGATTCGCCGCGCTCGTCGCGCGCGCGACCGACGAGACCCTCGATCGCGACGGCTACCCCGCGGCGATCGCATTCCTGGAAGCGTCGCTCGATCCGCTGCCGGACCTGCGCAACGACGGCGCGCGCAATCTCGTCACGGAGATCCACGCCGCGTCTTCTTCACTCGACCGGCGGCTGGCGTTTTCGCCGAACACAGCGGCGAGCGATGCCACGCGCAAACGCATTCGCGAGCTCGATCAGCTCCTGCAGGATCAGAAGCTGGTCGCGGACACGCTGTCCATCGACGCCGCGGAAATCGCAGTTCTCGAAGGCGAGCGCGACGAGCTGACGGCGAAGGTGCGCGAGATCGTGTTCGCCGAGGAGGGCGAGAACAATGCGGCGCGGAACGGGTTGCGCGATGCGGAGACCGCGCGGCTGTCGGCGGAGACGGAGGCGCGCGAGCAGCAGCTGCGCGAGTTGTTCGCGCAGAAGCCGCGCGCGGAGGAGTCGCTTCGCGACGCGCTCGAGCTGCGGCGCACGTTTTTGTGGCAATGCGTGATCGGCTTCGTCATCGCCGCGGCGCTGACCTGGTGGAAGCGCTGGTTCGGCGCGGCGCTGACCGCCGGCGCGTTGTGGGCGTTGTTCCGATACCTGACGCTCATCGCGCCCGCGGTGCGCATGGCGCGCGAGACTCTGCAGAGCCTCGTCGAGCACATCGACGTGGCCGACAAGTCGAAGAACTCCGCGCACAACGACGAGCTGCAGTTCGAATACGACGTCGCACATCGCCGCACGACGCTCTCCGTTCTCGGCCGCACGCGCGAGGCGGCCAAGGCCACTCTGGACGCCGTCCGCTCACGCTTTGCCGAATTGCAGGCGCTCTCGTTCGAGCGCGCGTCGATCGCTCCGCGCGAACTGGTGGTGAACGTCATCGATGACGCGGACGTCGACGCCTGGTACGAGCGCACAGCGGACGATCGCAAACCGCTACTGCGCGATTTCCCGATCTCGCGTTCGCGGTCGCGACACCTTTCCGCCGACGATCTACGCCGCGACCTCGACGCGTACGCGGCGACGGCGTTCGATGCCTTCCGCCACTTCACCATCGGCCAGGGAGCTGCGCTGGCGAACGAGTCCGATCTCGCGCGACGCCTGAAGCGTTTCGTCGACACGGCGGCGCCGCTCATCGATCTGCGCAGCGACGATCTTCCCGCGCAGCAGGCCATGCAGCGCGACACGACGCTGTGGATCGACAATGACGATGCGCGCTTCGCCGCGCTGTTGCACCGACGCATTCCTGACGCGCACGTGCGGCCGGCCGCCGATCCGCTGCGCGTGCACGCGGTCAGCCGCGTGCTCCACTATCCCGCCTACGTCCTCGGCCAGATCGACTACTACCGGTCGCAATACGATCCTGCGCAGCATCCCCAGTCTGCGAACGCGCCCGATCTGATTCCACTCACCGCCGCCGTGCGCGACGCGTACGAGCAGGTGCTCCTGGGCCTCGCGGTGGGCGTGATTCGTTTGCGCGAAGACGGACAGCTCGTCTCGAACGACGTGGCCCTCGGCAACACGCATCTGGCCGCGGCCGAGCATCTCGCCGGCGCGGCGGCGCTGCGGCGCGAGCTCGAAACCGCACTCGAGCCGCGGCTGCGGATCACCGCGGACCTCGACCACGATCTGCAGCAGGTCGCGACGTCGGCGTTCGATCGCGAAGTGGCCAGCGCAATCGCCGCGAGGTACCGGCTGTGAAATTCGGATCCGCACGCCCTCGCTGCGCAAACGCATCGCCGCGCGGCTGGGGATGGCTGACCAATCCCCGCCGCGCCGCGTACAACCGCGTGTACAACCGGACGACGGTGGGCTGCGTCGTGGTTCCGTGCGCGGTGCTGGCCGTCGTGCTCTCAATGCTCGCGCTTACTTGACCAGCCCGAACTGCGCGTTCTTGGCCTCGATGATCGTGCCGGCGAAGTCGACGGCCACGCTGCCGTTCGGGATCTCCAGGCAGATGTCGCTGTGGCCGTCGCGATCGCGGTCGGCAATCTCCAGACGCTCGATGCGTGGAGCGAGGACGTAGCCGTACCAGACCTGCGAGCCCGACTTGAGCTTGCCGTGATACGGCGGTGCCTCGCCCTGGACTTTTTTCGGATCGAGGAGGAACACGCCGCTGCATTTTCCGCACGCGCTGACCAGGTCGTGCAGCTGCGGGTTCTCGGCGGTGACGATGATCTTCGGCGCGTGACGCGACGTCGGCCGCGCGATGGCGGCATCGAGTAAGCGCCCCGGATGAAAATACCCGCCGATGTCCGTGCCGTCGCCATCGAAGACCGATACGCGCGACGATGGCGCGCCGCTGTCGTCCGCGGAGAGCGCGACGATCTGCTGCCGTTTCTTGCGAAAGAGATCGCCGACGATGAATTTCGTCAGTCGCAACTGGCCGGCGTGCGCATAGTTGTCCGGGACGCGCAGGTCCTTCGACCACCACAGCTTTCCGTCCGGATGCAGAACGGCGAGCTTGCCATCGGCGGAAAGGACGACTTCATTGGCCCCGTCGCCATCCAGATCCGCAACGGTAGCCTCGGCAATGCGGCCGCTGACGATGCTCCGCCACAGCTCCAGGCCTTTCGCATCGAACGCGGTGATCACGTCGTCGTCGAAAGCCACGCGCGCCGGCGAGGTTCTGAAGATCGACGGAGGCAGCGTGCACTGCGCCAGCGGCATGTCGTCGCTGTCGCCGTCCGAGATCACGCGGATGGCGTGGCGTGCGTACGGGTCGTAGTGTTTCTTCACGTACTTCAACAGGGTCTTCTCGGCGTAATCGGCCAGCGTGTCGACGGTCACGAAGCCGCGCCGGTCCGTCTCCGCCTTGCATTGCAGTCCCGCGATCACGGCGGCGGTGAACGCGCCGTTGCGTGCGATCGGATTCTCCCAGGCAAACTCGCCGGAAACCGTCATCACCACCTGTCCCGCGCTCTGCGAGAGCGCCTCCACGAACGGCGGCGGCAGCGGCGCGGCACGCGAGCCCTTTCGCTCGCGGCAGGCATCGAAGAAGAGGAGCGAGCGCGGCGCCTTCGCGGCGATCTCCATCAGGCGCGCCGTGGGAATGGAAGTGGAGAGATCCGAATACACGGACGACGACGCGGCGATGTACGACGCGCCGTCGCTGCTGAAGCCGTGCGTGGCGAAGCTCGCGATCAGCACGCCGCCGCCACCCACGCTTTCCGCCTGGCGGCGCAGCGCGGATTCGACCGTGTCCCGATCCGCATGCTCGATATGCGCGCCCGCGTCAGTGAGCTGTCGCAGTTGCACTTTCGATTTGTCTTTCTGCGGCGCGCCCTCGAGCAGCAGTACGACCCGCTCAGGCGGCACGAGGCTCACCCGCGCGTCGAGCGCGAAGAGCCAGGCCATGTTCACGGCGTCGTCGACGGCGTAGCGCACTTCGCCGAGGGCGGAGTCGTTGGGAAAGTGGCGGGCGCCCATGAAGATAGCGGCGGACTGCTTCGGATCGAAGCGCTCCGCCCGCACCTCGCTCGAAGACGCCGGCACGAGCAGCTGCACACCTCGGCCGAGCAGGACCGTCAGCAGCGTCACGCCGATAAGTTTCAATGCGCGCATTGTGAATCATCGGCCCCCTTCCGCGGGACCCATCCGGCGAGGATCGAACGGCCTTGGCGAACGAGTCCTCGAAGCGGAAGGAGGCCGCACGCAAAGACACGGATGCAGAAACTTAGTGGCGTCGCGGCGGGACGGACTCGAAGACGGCGCGCTCGATCGTCCACTCCGACCGCGTCGCCAGCAGCCCGGCGCGTACGCCTTCCCACGTCAGCACCCACGGATTCGGCAGCGGCTCGTCGGTGATGAGCAGGATGTACGTGTCGACGCCGTACGGCGGCGCGACCTCGAACTGCACGAGCTCCGGCGCGGCGCCGCTGACGTCGTTCTCGACCGAGCCATCGCGCGGAAAGAGCAGCGTGCCCGCGCCGCTGCTGTCGATGACGAACGCGTAGACGTAGCGGCGCCCGGTCGTGCGCGCGGTCGTGGCGCGGAGAGCGAGCGTGTACCGTGACTGTCCGGCGAGTGTGCTGCCGGCGACGACGGCGCCATCGGCACGCTGCAACGCCAGACGATACGGCGCGCGCGTCGAAGGCGACGATTCCAGCGAGAGCCAGGCGTGGATGCTGCGCAGCCGCAACGCCGCTCTGCGCAACGTCTCCGCCGATGCGGTCCATGCGGTACGCGAGGGGAGACCGCTCTTCACGTGATCCGCGCGCGTCGCGCCGGGACGCACCCACGCGTACGAGATGCGGCCTCCGACGGAACGGCCGACCAGCGCGTAATCCGCGTCGTCGATGCGAGTCGTGACGGCGATGCCGTGCGCCTCAGTGTCCACGGGCGCGGCGATGGGGAACTGCACGAACACCGAGCCGCCGCGGGGAAGACGCGCAATCGCGTTTTCGGCTTCGCTCCAACGCAGCGTGTGCGACGGCGTCGTTTCCGTGGGATCGGCGATCCAGCGCAGTCCGCGCT
>DATLBM010000038.1:0-4979 GCA_035526885.1 Thermoanaerobaculia bacterium
GAAGCTGGCGGGCCAGTTCTACTTCACCGACTTCACGGTCTTCAAGGTGATGTTCAGCGCCATCGTCACGGCCATGCTGGGCGTGTTCTGGCTGTCGCGCTTCGGCCTGGTCGATCTCGCTCACGTCGCGGTTCCGGAGACGTGGCTCGTGCCGCAGCTCGCCGGCGGATTGCTGTTCGGCATCGGCTTCGTGATCGCGGGACTGTGTCCCGGCACCTCGTGCGTGGCCGCGGCAACGGGCCGCGGCGACGGCCTGGCGGTGATGCTCGGACTCTTCGCGGGCATGTTGCTCATGCGCGTCGCGCTGCCCGCGAATCTCGCGCTCACGTCACGCGGCGCGCTGACGATTCCCGACGCGCTGCATGTGCCGTACGGCGTCGTCGTGTGCGCCGTGGTCGCGATTGCGCTCCTCGGCTTTCACGTCGTCGAGAGGATCGAGGCGTGAGAAGCGCGCTCCTCGTCGCCGCGATCGTCGGCGGCGTACTCGCGCCGCTGGCCGGCTCGCCGTATCGATCGTCGCAGCTCGATGTAATGCGTCTCGCCGCGACCATCGAGAAGGAAGACGACCACGTGACCGCGGCAGAGCTGGCGCAGTGGATCCGCGATCGCAAGGCCGGCCTCCACGTCATCGATTTGCGCACGCCCGCCGAGTTCGCGTCGTATCACGTGCCGACGTCGATCAACGTCTCGCTCGAAACCCTCGTACAGCGCGACTTCCCGCGCGGCGACACGATCGTTCTCGTCTCTGACGGCGGCGGACATGCGGCGCAAGGCTGGGTACTGATGCAGGCCCGCGGCTTCGCCAACGTCTACTTTCTGCGCGGCGGCATGCAGGAGTGGGAAACGGAACTGCAGAAGCCGGGAGAAAACCGCCGCTACTTCGGCGGCGTGCGAAAGGGCGGCGGATGCTGAGCGCCGCGCGCGTCGACTCGTTTTTCGAGGAGCTGCGCTGGCGCGAGTTCAGCCGCCTGGAGCGGCAGCGCCACGCGTACCTCGACTACACGGGCAGCGCGCTCTACGCGGATTCGCAACTGCGCGCGCACCAGGAGCTGCTGTCGTCCTCGATCTTCGGCAATCCGCATTCGGACTCCGCGCCGTCGCGGCTCAGCACCGCGGTCATGGACGACGCGCGCTCGCTCGTCCTTCGCTTTCTCGACGCCGATCCTGAAACGCACGACGTGATCTTCACCGCCAACACGACCGCCGCGATCAAGCTCGTGGCGGAGAGCTATCCGTTCACGCGTGATACGTCGTGCGTGCTGTCTGCCGACAATCACAACTCGGTCAACGGCATCCGCGAGTACGCGCGCCGCGCCGGTGCGTCGCTGCGCGTTCTTCCTCTCGATGAGGAACTGCGCCTGCGCGACGTCGATCTGCCAGCGGGCCCCGGCCTGCTTGCTTTTCCGGCGCAATCGAATTTCTCGGGAGTGCGCCATCCGCTGTCGATCGTGCGACGCGCGCAGCAGCGCGGCTATGACGTGCTGGTCGACATCGCCTCGTACGCGGCGTCGCACGCATTCTCCCTGCGCGAAACGCCCGCGGACTTTGTGGCGCTCTCGTTCTACAAACTCTTCGGCTACCCGACCGGCCTCGGCGCGCTGGTCGCGCGACGCGAGTCGCTCGCCCGCCTGCAGCGCCCGTGGTTCGCCGGCGGCACGGTGCTCTACGCCTCGGTCGGCGCGGACACGCATCGCCTGCAACCGCGCCACGAACGCTTCGAGGACGGCACGCCGAACTTTCTCTCCCTTGCCGCCCTCCCCGCGGGCTTCGCGCTCCTCGACGAAGTGCAGTTCCCGCGACTCACGGCGCACGTCTCCGCACTGACGTCGCTGCTGCTCGACGAGCTTCGTATCCTGCCGCACGTCACGATCTACGGCCCGACCGGCATGCGCGATCGCGGCGGTACGGTCGCCTTCAACGTGCGCGGCGTGCCGTACACGGAGATCGAAGCCCGCGCCGCCGCCGCCCGGGTGTCGGTGCGGGGCGGCTGCTTCTGCAACCCCGGCGCATCCGAAGCCGCGTTCGGCCTCGAGAACGTCCGCGCATGCCTGGACGCCCTCGGCGACACCTTCACCCCCGCCCGCTTCGCCGCCTGCACGGGCGGCGTCGCCGGCGCGGTGCGCGTGTCGCTGGGCATGGCCAACAACGCGGACGACGTGAGGCGGCTGGTGGATGTGGTGCGCGGCGCGGCCTGATCAACGCACGCGGAACGGATAGCGCGCGATCTGTCTCGTCCCCGCGCCGTCGACGCCGTACACGACGGCCTCGTACGCACCCGCGGGCAGGAACGCCCGCCGAACGACGACCGTGAAGAGGTCATCCTCGGGACGCTGGGCTTCGAGGCTCCGGAGCGGCTTCCTGGCGTTTGCCGCCGCGATGTCGATGCGATAGCTGTCGAAGTGCTGCTCGTTTCGCAGCGGGATGTTGAGCAGAAAGAGATCCGCCGTCGGCTCGATGGTCTTCGGAACGTCGCTGCCTCCCCGCAGTCCGCCTTCGGGCTCGAGATAGAGCGTTTGCGGCGTCATCAAACCCGGCTCGTCGAGCTGCGACTGCGCGCGCCACAGCAGCGCGCCGAACGTCACGGCGAGCACGGCTGCGATGGCCGCGGTGGCGCGCCAGAACTGGAGCACGCGTCCCGTTTCGGGCCGCGCGATGTTGCGGCGAAACGCGTTCCATTGGCGGTTCACCACTCCCTGCGGCAGTGCCTCGCCGCTGTCGTCCTCGTCAAAGTCCGCGTGCAGCGCACGCAGCAACTCGGGATAACCGACCAGCAGCGCGCGCACGCGCTCCTCGTCATCCTTGGACAGCTCGCCATTCGCGTACGCGAGCATTTCCTCGACCGTGGGCGGATCGCCGAGCCGGCTGCGCCGTTCGGCGAGCAACTGGGCATGGACCGCCTGCCAATCCGATTTCGTGATCATCGTTCTTCCTCCGGGTCTGCGCCGGGCCACTCGAAGCCGCCCGGCTCGCCCCGCATTCGCTCCCTGAGCAAGCGGAGCGCGTCGCGCCGCCGCGACTTCACGGCATCGACCGAGATGTTCAGCGCGGCGGCGATTTCCTCGTAGCTGAGTCCCTCCAATTGAAGATGGAGGACCTGCTGTTGCGCTTCCGACAACGTCCTGATGGCGCTGCCGAGACTCTCGCGGCGCAACGCGTCCTGCTGGGCCTGTGCATGATCGGGCTCCGGCGTCTGCGGCAGATCGTCATGCGTCTCCGGATCGTCGATCTCCACGATCTTCGCGTTTCGCTTGCTCGTGTGGCGAGCCCGTACGTAGTTCAGGAGTGTGGTCCGGGCGATCGTTTTCAGGAACGGCCATGGTTCCGGTCCGCGAATGCGATCCTTGTGCTCATACAGCCGTTTGAACGCGTCCTGCGCCAGGTCGTGCGCCTCGCTGTCGGCCACGCCGCTCTTGCGGAAGAATCGGTACACGCGACCGTAGAACTGGCGATAGATCGCTTCGAATTGCGCGTCGTCCATCGTCATCGCTCTGTACCGCCTTCCGGAAACGCGTATCTTACGGTCAACATGAAATCCCGCGTCGTCATGGCCATCGTCCTGTGCACGCTCAGCGCTTCCTGCTATGAGAGAGACACGGAATTGCGCGGAGGGTGGGTGCG
Organism: Thermoanaerobaculia bacterium; assembly: GCA_035526885.1. GTDB lineage: Bacteria > Acidobacteriota > Thermoanaerobaculia > Gp7-AA8 > Gp7-AA8 > QHVT01. The sequence continues at coordinate 3,619 of DATLBM010000038.1, forward strand.
CACCGTCGAGCCGCGCCTGTCCGGCGTCAAATGGAGCGACCCGCGCCGCTTGCAGCGCCGCTACCGCCAGCGTGGCCCGTGCGACACGGTCGTGGACACGAAGGAGAAGGCGGTCCACGTCCTCTCTTACGATCTGCGCTGCGTCGACGAGGCCATTACGCGCCTGGAAGGCCTCGAGCAATGGAGCGATCTCGCTGCCGCGTACTTTATCCGCGCCAGGGCCGACGCTCAGCAGCTCGATTACCTCCTCGCGCTCGAGACGGCCGATCGCGCCGTGCGGGAGACGCCGCTGAACCCGGCCGCGCAATTCAATCGCGGCTTGATTCAGGAAACCGTGGGACTGTACGAACTGGCCATGCTGTCGTATGCGTCGTTGCGCTCCGGTGACTCGGAATGGGCGAAGGAAGCCATCCGGCGCCACGACGCGTTGCGCGACAAGCTCGCTCCCAATCCGCTGGTACCGCAACTCGAGGAGGCCTTGCAGCGCGGCGATGCCGCGGCGGTGCGAAAAATCATCGAGCCGTTTCCGGTGCTGGCCCATGAGCATCTGGACAATGTGGTGCGCCCGCGCGGCAATCCCGCGCAAACGCGGATGCTGGCCTCGGCATTAGCGGAGCGATACGGCGACCAGTCGTTTCTCGAAGCGCCTGAATTGGCGGAGGAGATCCGGGTCACGCGGGACCTCGCGACAATCGATGCGTACGAGAAACGCGCCGCCCATTACCCGTTTCTCCGCGCAAGGTGCGCCTGGTTGCGCGGTTACGTGCTCGGCTCCAGGAATGATTTCCTTCCTGCGCTGAAATGGTATGAATCCGCCGAAAAACAATTTCGTGCGCTCGGTGATGCAGAAAGTATCGGCGCGGCCCGGTTCCGCCACGCCGGCGTGCTCACGAAGATTGGCCAGCCCGAACGAGCGTGGCAGGAACTGCTCGAAGTCGATCAGGCCATTCTGAACCCGTATCACAGGCAAGGCTACGTCGGCGAGATTGCGGCCGTAGTGCACGACTTGCGACATCCGGCCGTGGCCGTCCAGTATCGCCAGTTGGTCGTGCAGCGCGTTCGTAACGAGATCCGGGCCGCCGGCCCAGGCCAGGAAGGCGTACTCGTAACGCTCCGCGGCCGGCTCGGGATGGCTCTGCGCTCGCTGGCTGAAGCTGAAATCGAAGTCGGCCTCTTTTCGCGCGCCACCGTGCATCTCGACGACGCGATGCGGTACGGCGAGAAAGAGGCTCCGGGAGTGCAGCGATTCCTCGACGCGCGAATGGCCGAGGTCAACGGGAAGCGGCTCAGGGAAGTGTCGCCGCAGTTGGCACCGACTCAATTCACACGCGCCATTGAGCTCACCAAACCCAATGAACGCT
>DATLBM010000039.1:0-3641 GCA_035526885.1 Thermoanaerobaculia bacterium
CGACGCCTCGGCCGTGAGCCACGTGCCGGTGACGGTGGAGAACACCCCGGTGCCGGCGGCGCCGGGCTGCAGCGCGCGGACGTAGTCGCGCAACGCGTCGGCAGCGGGCGCCATCATCGGCGAATGGAATGCGGCGTTGACGGGCACGCGCGTCGCGCCGATGCCGCGCTGCTTCGCGCGCTCCATCGTGCGCTCGACCGCGGGCGCGGGTCCGGAGACGACGGTCTGCTTCGGCCCGTTCGCGGCGGCGACGACCGCACCTCCGTCGACGAGCGACTTCGCGGTCGCGGCGTCGCAGGAGAGCGCGGCCATCGCGCCGTCGCCGGCCAGCTGCTGCATGGCGTTGCCGCGGAAGACGGCAAGGTCAAGAAGTTGACTGTCGGTCAGCGCGCCCGACCAGTGCAGCGCGGTGAGCTCGCCCAGAGAGTGGCCGATGGCGCAATGAGCTTTGATGCCGAGGCTCTCGAGCTTGCGCAGTCTGTCCAGGGACGCGCGGACGATGGCCGGCTGTGCGACGTCCGTGGTGACGTCGGGGATGGAGCCCTGTCCGGAGAAGAGGTAGGCGATCTTCGGTCTGCGCGACGCGGTGTTCACCGCCGCGTTCTTTGCCGCGTCGTGCAGTTCCTGTGGCGTCGTGGCCACGAAGGCGGTGCGATAGGTCTTCTCTTTCGGCTTCAGCGATGCGGCGAGATCGGTGATCTCCGCGAGAGACATCGACGGCGCACGCTCGGCGATCTTGTCGAGCAGGTTCCTCAGCTCGGCGGGCGTGGCGGCGCCGAGGAAAAACGTAGGACGGGCTTCAGCCCGTCCCGACGGGCTGAAGCCCGTCGTACGTTCGCCACCCTCGAGCACCACGTGCGTGTTGATTCCGCCGAACCCCATCGCGCTCACCGCCGCGCGTCGCGCTGCGTTCTCCGGCCACGGCAGCGGGGACTGCGTGGTCTGCAGTGCGCCGGTGTTGCGCGGCTCCGTGCAGCCGGTGATCGGCGGCACGATGCCTTCGCGCACGGCCATCATGGCCTTGAGCAGTCCGGCCATGCCGGCGGCCGCTTTCGTGTGTCCGACGTTGGCCTTGATCGAGCTGATGTAGCGCGGGTGATGGTTGGCATCGCCGAGGAGCGAGGAGATGGTCTCGAGCTCGATGGGATCGCCGATCGGCGTGCCGGTGCCGTGTCCTTCGAACAGCGTCACGCTGTCGATGGGCACGCCCGCCCGCGCGTAAGCACGTTGCAGCGCCAGGCGCTGGCCGCTCGCCTCGGGACGCGTCATGCCGCCGAATCCATCCGAGGACATGCCCCAGCCGAGAAGTTTCGCGTGGATGTTGCGGCCCTGCGCAATCGCGTCCTCGGTGCGCATCAGCACGATGAAGCCGCAGCCTTCGCCCGGCAGGAAGCCATTCGACTTCTTGTCGTATACCCACATGCGCTCTTTCGCGAGCGCGGTGCACTTCGCGAATCCGATCAGCTCGAACGGATCGAGGCTGAGATCGACGCCGCCCGCGAGCGCGACGTCGAGATCGCCGTTCGCCAGCGCGTTGCACGAGTGAATGACGGAGAGCAGCGACGATGAGCACGCGCCGTCGACCGTGTAGCCGCCGCCGTTGAAGCCGAAGTAGTTGCAGATGCGGCCGGCGATGGTGTTCGACAGGCCGCCGGCCAGCGAGTCCTCGCCGATGGCCACGAAGGGCTCGTTGAACTTCTCTTCCAGGCGTCGCAGCGCCTCGCCTTCGATGCCGGCCTCGATGGCGGCGCGCTTGACGTACGGCCAGCGCAGGCGCAGCGATGCGGCGCGCGAGCTGTCGCCGGTGAGCGTGTTGCCGACGATGACGCCGGTCGAGGTCTGTTCGGGCGTGAAGCCGGCGTCCTGCAGCGCGAGATCCGCGATCTCCAGCGCCAGCCAGTGCGCGAGATCGGCTGATTCGAACGTGCTGCGCGACACGCGGTACTTCGCGCGGTCGAAGCTCCAGTTCGTGATCACGGCCGCGTTCTGCGAGTACGTGCGGTCCGGCATCGAAGGGTCGGACGACCAGTAGTCCTCGAGCGGCAGTCGCTCGCTGGGCATGCGCCGGAAGGCCTGCCGCTTGGCGAGCACGTTCTCCCACAGCTCGCGCGGCGACGTGGCGTCGGGATAGCGGCAGGCCGCGCCGACGATGGCAATGGACACACGTTCGGCAGTACGCCCTTCAGACTTCGACATCAGCACTTCCTCCTGGCGGATCGACGGGTAGTGAAGCGAGGGAGCGATTCGTTTCATGGAGCCCACACTCCATGAAAAAGAAAGGGGATGGCGTGATCGAACCAGAGCTTTGCGACGGCGCCGTCTTCGGGACGCGCGGCGTCGATGACCGCGACGTAGCTGGCGCCGCGTTTCGCGTCGTGCACGAGCGACAGCACGTGCTCGCCGGCCACGACGGCTTCGCCGGGAAAACCGTCCAGCGGAACCTCGCGGCGCGTTAGCGTCGAAGCGTCGAAGCGGCAGAGCGCCGGCGGCAAGCCGTCGGACATGTCCAGCATCCACGTGTGCTCGTGCTTCCGTCCGGCGTCGTGCGGATGAATGGCCGGGAACTCCCACGACACGTGCGAAAGCTCCTCGACGTGCATGCGTTTCGCGCCGAGGTCGAGGTGCGCGCGTGCGTAGCGCGAGGCCGGCGGCAGCGACGGCGCGTCGTACGGCGCGCGGCCGAACCAGTCGTTGGTGGTGAAGTCGTCGTAGGGGAGAAAGTCGACCGTCAACGTGTTGACTTCTTCTTCCCACGCGTTCACCAGATGCCACTGGAAGAACGGCGGCACTTCGAAGCGAATGGGCTTCCGCGGCTCCGCCAGCGGGACGACGATCACCTCGGTCCCGTGCTGTGGCTCCCACGCGAGGTTCTCGTTGAAGGTGCCGATGCCGGCGATGAGCCGCGCCAGACGCAGACGCACGGGCGGGCAGAAGAAGATCAGGTGCCGCGGCGTGGCGATGAAGTCGTGAATGATCGTCGGCCGCGGCAACGGCACGTTGCCGATGCGCTGAAAGTTCGCGTACAGATCGATGGAGAACTTCGGCCCGTAGTGCACGCCGAAGTTGAAGGTCGTGTCGCCGACGCGATGCGGGTGCGCGGAGAACGTCGGCCCGATGCGCCCACTGAGCGTCGTTTCGCCCTTCGTCTCCAGCGTCTCGCGATCGAGGGCGATGGGCAGGCCGGCTTCCCACAGCGCGAGCACTTCGTTCTCGTGCGCGAGGACGGAGATGTTCGCGGGATTCTTCGGGAGGGTGAGCCAGCGGCGCAGTCCGCGTCCGAGTTGCGCGTAGGAGCGGTAGAGCTGTCTCTCCGCTTTGCGTTCCTTCCGAAGCCAGCGCGTCTCGACCATGCGCACGGCGCCTTCGGCCTTGCCGTTCCTGATGCGGATGGCGGCGACGGCGCCGTCGGCATCGAACCAGTGCAGATACGGCTCGCCGCCGATGGAGAACTTCGCGGGGCCGCAGCGGTAGAGCGTGCCGGCGAGACTCGCGGGGAGTCTGCCTTCGACGCGCAGCGGCTCGAACCCATGCTCGCGCGGGAGATCGTTGAAATACGCCCGCCTGTCCTCCTGAGCCGCCGGAGCGAAGCGCAGGACAGTCGAAGGATCTCCTGCCGAAACTGCAGGAGGTCCCTCGACTTC
>DATLBM010000040.1:0-25481 GCA_035526885.1 Thermoanaerobaculia bacterium
GCGCCACGGCGCGCGAGTCCACGGCGACGTTCGGAGCGCCGGGACCTTGCACGACCGCGTGTGTCTCCGGCGGAATGAGCGCCAGCGCGGCGGAGAGACAAGTCTCGTACGTGGAGATGCTCGGCCGTGGATGCGACGGCAGCAGGGGCCGCAGAATCGTGTGACCGATATTGCTCTCCACGCGATACAACGCGCCGGCAACTCGCGGCGCGTGGCGAAGCATCGAGCGCGAGACGTGGCGGAAATGCCTCACGCGTTGATACGCCGAGCGCACGCCTTTCGGCAATCGCGACATGTCGACGGAAGCGCTGCCGGAAACTGCGAGCCAGCCGACCACTTCGATGACCACGACGCGCGGCCGCGATCGCAGCGCGGCGCGCACGGCGTCCATGAGCTCCGCGGGATGGAAGCACGGCTGCAGCCGCACTTCGACGCGAGTGCCGGGACGCGCGGCCTGCACGACGTCGCGGCAGACGCGCGGAAACGCGGCGTCGGCAGGAACGCCCGCGTAGCCGACGGTGTGGCACTGCCCCACGAACGAGATCGTGACTTCGCTCACCCGCGCATCCGCGAGAGGAGGAAGGTCTCCAGTCCGACGTCGATGGGCAGGCCGCCGGATTTGCGTTTGATCTCCAGGTCCGCCATCTCGCTGAGCGCGCGGAACAGATCCGCTTCCGAGTATCCGCGCGCCGCTTCGAACTTCTTGTGCAGCGGGAACGGGTGCGGGCGCTGACGCACGAGGCCGTGCGCTTTCAGATAGTCGCCGAGCTTGTCCGCGACGGTGTCCTTGAAGCGGTTGTACGTCATGGACGCGCGCAGATTCACGTTGTGCGCGCGCGCCCACGAGTGGATGCCGATCATCTGCCGCAGCTCGTCGGGGATGGCGAAGAGGTAGCGGCCGTAGTGAATCTCCGCCGTCGCCTTCGGATCCTCGCGGCGGGCCTGGGCCACGAGATCGCGCAGCTTCGCCACCGCCTCGAGAATCTTTCCTTCGGTGAAAAGCGATCCGAGCTCGTAGCGCGCGCCGCCTTCGACCGCGGCGATCTCGCGCTCGACCATCTCCGCGGTCACGCGTCCGCCGCTGCCGGCCAGCGTGGCCAGTCGTTCGGCTTCGCCGACCACGAAGCGCAGCGGCGGGATCTCCTTCGAGAATTTGTCGGCGAGGATGCGATCGATGCCCATGCGCTGGCGCAAACGCGCGATCGCATTCGACTCGAACTTCACGTTGCATTCGGCGGCGACCGAGGCGATGGCCTGATCGAGCGCGGCGTTGAAACCCTCGCGCGTGAGATCGGCCACGACGACCGCGCCGTGCTTGTCGACGAGGTCGATGGTCGCGGAGTCGCGCGGCACTTCGCCGGTTCGCATCAAGAGGAGCGCGCCGGCCGCGCCGCCGCGCACGATCGCTTCCATCAGCAGCGCGGCGTCGTCTTCGCCGCGCCCTGCTTTCTTTCCGCTGGCGCGGCAGAAGGCGAGCATGTCGGTGAGCGTGGAGTCGAGCGTGACGCCGAGGCCGTCCGCGATGTTGCGATCGGTCATCTCCAGATCGGCGCCGGAGAGTCCGAGGACGTGCAGCAGTTTCGCGGCGGAGGAGGCGCGCTTGCGATCGGTCTTCGCGCCTTTCCAGTCAGCAATGGCCTTGTCGTAAAGCGACGCAATCTCTTTCGACGAAACGAACGCGTTCACTTCGGGCACGATCAGGAGGCGCGAGCCGCCGAAGAGCGAGCCGGTGCGGTAGGAATCGAGAATCGCGGCCAGCTCGGTGCCGGCTTCGTAGGTCTCGAGGGAGATGCCGGGATTCTTCGCGACGATGGCGTCGCGGATCCGATGAAAAGCCGCCTCGGAGAGGAAATCGGAGGAGCCACCGACCAGGAGGACGCGGGGCGTCTTTCCCTGGTCGATGGCGGTGAGGACGGTCTCTAGTTTCCTGGGCACCGCAGTGTTACTGCAGCATCCCTTTTTCCTGCAGCTCCTGGCAGTCGATGCAGAACGGCGTCCAGGGAACGGCCTGCAGACGCTTCTCGCCGATGGTGGCGCCGCAGTTGGTGCAGACGCCGTAGTTGCCCTCGTTCATGCGGTTGAAGGCCTCGTCGATGAGCATGAGCAGATTGCGCTCGCCGTCGGAGAGCGAGAAGTTGAGCTCTTTCGAGTAGGCGCTGGCGGCCTTGTCGGCCAGGTCCTGGATGCCGTCGTCGGGCGTGGCGTTGCCGGCGGCCTTGTCGCGCTGATAGGAGTCGATGAGCTCGCGCTGCTTGGCGCGGAGGGCATCCTCGTGCGCCTGAAACGGATTCGTTTTGGTCTTCGCTTTCGCCATTGGAGCCTCTTACTTGTGGTAGCGGATGTTGCGCATCAGCGTGCAGGCCCGGTAGAGCTGTTCCAGCAGGATGACGCGCGCGAACTGGTGGGGCAGAGTCATGGGCGTGAGAGCGAGCAGCTTGTCGGCCCTTTGGCGGACGGTGTCGTCGAAGCCGACGTCGCCGCCAATGACGAAATTGACCCCGTGAGGGCTGTCGATCGTCAGCCGCTCGATCCACTTTGCAAACTTCAAAGAATCAAACGTTTGGCCTCGCTCGTCGAGGACCACCGTGTACCCGCGATCCGGGATCGCAGCCAGCAGGCGCGCTGATTGGGCGCGCATGATAGCCCCATCGCTCTGATCGTGTCTACCGCGCTCCGGAGCTACGTCGATCACCTCGATCGGGAAGAAGTGTTTGATCCGATTGAGGTAACGGCCGGCCGCTTCGGCAAGCTCGGCGTCGGCATGGGAACCTCCCTGGATGAGGCGAAATTTCATGCGTCACTCGAGCCCGTATTTGCGGCGCTTCTCCAGCAGAGTCTTGCGATTGATCCCCAGGATCTCCGCGGCGCGCGAGTAGTTGTGCCGCGTCATGGACAGCACCTCGCGGATGTAATGCGACTCGAGCTGATCGAGCGTCCACGTGCCGCGCGCGGCGGTGGCGACGAGGTCGCCGGTGGGGATGAGCGTCGCGGCGATGGGGCTGTCCGCCGCCAGCAGCGCGGCGCGCTCGATGGCGTTGCGCAGCTCGCGCACGTTGCCGGGCCACGCGTAGCTGGTGATGAGCTGCTCCGCATCCTTGTCGAGCTTCTTGCGCCGCGCGAATTTCTTCGCCAGCGCGAGCACGTCTTCGCGACGCTCGCGCAGGGGCGGAAGCTTCAGCGTGACGACGTTGATCCGATAGAAGAGATCGCGGCGCAGGGCGCGCGGGTCTTCGCTGGTCGAGGAGATCACGCGCGCGTCGAAGGGCACGGATGCGCCGCCGCCCAATCGCGTGAAGCGCTTCTCCTCGATGGCGCGCAGGAGCTTGGCCTGCAGTTGCGGCGAGAGCGCGGAGATCTCGTCAAAGTACACGGTGCCGCGGCGTGCGGCTTCCAGCTTGCCGAGCTTGCGCGCGTGCGCGTCGGTGAACGTGCCGCGCTCGTGGCCGAACAATTCGGATTCGAAGAGATCGGCGGGGATGGACGCACACTCGATGTGCACGAACGGCTCGTCGCGGCGATTGCCGGATGCATGGATGGATTCGGCGAGCGTGTTCTTGCCGGTGCCGGACTCGCCGAGGATGAGGATGGGGACGTCGTGGTCGAGGACTTTTTCGACGGTCTCCAGGACGTTCCGCAGCGCGGCGTTGCGCGTGCGGAACCTGTCCCGAAGGGTCACACTACGACGTACGGACGGCACGCTTCTCCGTCTCGCCGGTGTATTCGGCAGTCACGTTCGGCGCATCGCCCCAGAGCCGCTCCAGTCCATAGAAGCGGCGCACGTCCTCGGTGAAGATATGGATGATGAAGTCGCCGAAGTCGAGGAGGATCCAGCGTCCCGGCGTCGTGCCCTCGATGAGGAGCGGCTTCACGTTCAACTCTTCCTTCAGTTTCGCGGTGACGGCATCGGAGATGGCCGCGGCCTGGCGCTCGTTCGACGCGGAGCAGATGACGAAGTAGTCGGCGATGGAGGTGAGCTCGCCGACCGACAGCACGTCGAGCGCGATCGCTTTCTTGTCGAGCGCCGCGGCCACTGCCACGCGGACGCGGGATTCAATCGAGGAATCGTTCACGATTGGCCCTTTCGAGGATCTCGATACAGTTCGTATTGATGAATGTAGCGTGACACCGGCGCCGGGACCAGCTCTTCGAAGGGCTGGCCGCGGCGGATGCGCATGCGGATCTCGGTCGACGAGATCGGGACAGTCTGGTTTTCGGCGAAGACGACGTTCAATCCGGGAATTGCCGGAGCGACGGTCGTCGCGCGGTTTCGTGTGAGCACGACGAAGTTCGCCAGCTCGGCGATGCGGTCGATCGACTTCCACTCGTGCAGTTTTTCGAGGTTGTCGTCGCCGATGATCCAGTCCAGTCGCGCGTCCGGATGCTCGCTGCGCAGTTCGGCGAGCGTGTCGACGGTGTAGGAGACCGCGCCGCGCTCGAGCTCGCGCGGAGACACGTGCAGCGCGTCGTGCTCCTCGGTGCCCAGCACGGTCATGGCGAAGCGGTGAAACGGCGACGCGAACTCGCGGTCCTGCTTGAACGGCTGCACGTACGCGGGGATGTACAGGACGCGGTCCCACTGCATCTGGTCGCGCACGGCGAGGACCGGGTCGAGATGGCCGCGATGGAAGGGATCGAACGTGCCGCCGCAGATGCCGATGTTCATGCTGGTGGTGAAGAGGCCGCGAGGACTTCTTCGCGCGAGACCGCGTTCTCGCGCACGAAGCGCGCGAGCATGCGCACCAGCTCGCGCACGCCGTCGCCGGCGACGGCCGAAATCTGGTGATAGGCGAAGCCGTGCTGCTGCGCGTAGGCGCGCAGCTTCTCGGAGTTGCCGGGGACCTCGGAGTCGATCTTCGAGCCGACGACGATACGCGGCTTTTCCGCGAGCGTTCTTGAATAGAGCTGCAGCTCGCGGGCGATGACTTCCGCGTCTTCGTCCGGCGTCTCGTTCGCGGAAAGATCGACCAGATGCACGAGCACGGAGCAGCGCTCGACGTGTCGCAGGAACTGATCGCCGAGGCCGTGACCTTCGTGGGCGCCTTCGATGAGGCCGGGGATGTCGGCGACGACGAACGTCTGCGCGTCGTCCGCTTTGACGACGCCGAGGTTGGGGACGAGCGTGGTGAACGGATAGTCGGCGATCTTCGGCTTGGCGGCGCTGATCACGGAGATGAGCGTGGACTTGCCGGCGTTGGGAAGACCGACCAGACCGACGTCGGCGATCAGCTTCAGCTCGATGAAGAGCTCGCGCTCCTCGCCTTCGGTGCCGTCCTGCGCGAAACGCGGCGCCTGGCGCGTCGCCGTGGCGAAGTGCTGATTGCCCCAGCCGCCGCGGCCGCCTTTGGCGACGAGCACGCGCTCGCCGTCGTAGCCGAGGTCGGCGATGACTTCGTCGGTGAGCTTGTCGCGCACTACGGAGCCGATCGGGAGCTCGATGGTGACGTCGCCGCCGGCCTGGCCGGAGCAGTTCGAGCCCATGCCGTGCTCGCCGCGGCCGCCTTTCCACTCGCGCTGAAACTGCAGGTGATAGAGGGTGTTCAGTCGCTGCGAGGCCTGGAGCCAGACCGAGCCGCCGTGGCCGCCGTCGCCGCCGGAAGGTCCGCCCTTGGGGACGAACTTCTCGCGGCGAAACGCGATACAGCCTTTCCCGCCGTCGCCGGCTTTGACGCGGATGGTGGCCTGGTCGATGAACATCTCAGATACGGCTCAGTGCGAGGGGAATGCCCACAAACACGTAGGACGGGCTTCAGCCCGTCCATCGCGACAGCGGCGGGCTGGAAGCCCGCCGTACGTTACTCGGTGACGGCGGGAGAGACGCTGATGAAGCGTCCGCGCTCGCCCTTGTCGTGGAACTGCACGACGCCGTCGATCTTGGCGAAGAGCGTGTGATCGCGGCCGATGCCGACGTTCACGCCGGGCTGGAACTTCGTGCCGCGCTGGCGGACGAGAATCGAGCCACCGGTCACGAACTGACCGGCGAAGCGCTTGACCCCCAGCATCTTCGGCTGCGAGTCGCGGCCGTTGCGCGAGGAGCCCTGTCCTTTTTTATGAGCCATGGATGACCTCCCTTAGACGCTGATGGTATCGATGCGAACTTCCACCACGTCCTGGCGATGGCCGTGGGTCCGCTTCGTATGATTCTTGCGGCGCTTCTTCTTGAAAACGATGATCTTCTCGCCGCGGGTCTCGCGAACGACGGTCGCGACGACCGAGGCACCCTTGACGGTGGGGCTTCCGACCTGGGGCTTGTCGCCGCCGATCATCAGAACGTCGCTGAAGGTGACTTTGTCCTGATCCGCTGAGCCGAGCACATCCCGCTCAACCTGAAGGCGATCGCCTTCCGCAACGCGATACTGCTTTCCACCGGAACGAATGATGGCGTACACGACGTCCTCCGAACGAACTGCCCCCGAATGAGACACTTCGGGGGTGCTCGGCAGACAACCATACACCTTTGTGGTGTATTCCGGACGCGCCGGCGGCGTTCCTCGGAAAACGCGAGGCCCGGCCCTCTCATCTCCTGAAAGGGGGAAATCCATGAAGGTTCAACGACTTTGGGCCGTGGCGCTGCTTCTCGCCGCGGTCGCCTGCACGGATGAGAAGAAGGCCACTGACACGAGCGCAACCGCCACGGAAAAATCAGCATCGGGCTACACGACGACAGGCGAAGGCGGCGCGCAGAACGCCCAGGTCGCACAGATCGCCGTCGAGCCGGAGCTCGGCAACCTCTTCCGCGCGACGAAAGCGCGCACGGAGCCCGGCCTGCTGGAACGGCAGTACACGTTCGAGAAGGGCATGCCGCAGTTCCGCGCCAGCAGCGGGATCTTCACGCTCATCCCGCTCGCGTTGATGACGGACAGCAACAAGGTTCCCGAGAAAGCCGCGCTGCGCATCACGAAGTACGAGCCCTACTATCGAGACAAGCGCCTCCGGCTCACGCCGGAAATCGTGCGCGCGCTCAAACTGGCACTCGTACCGCCGGACCACGTCGATCACACTTCCCGGCAGACGCCGATCCGCAATCAGGCGTCGCGTGGAACCTGCGTTGCGCATGCGTCGCTGGCTGCTCTCGAAGAACGACCGGACGTTCCGGACAATCTGTCCGAGGAGTTCGCATATCACGACTTCATGGGACGCGAGTCGAGCAACTGCTGCGCGGATGGCGGACTGCGCACGATCGACTCCGCCGTGTATCTGTCCGCGCAAGGCGTGCCCGAGGAGTCGACGTGGGCATACTCGACGGATCAGCCGAAATGCCGCACGGACAACACCTGCACCGTGGCAAAGCACGACCCCATCCCGGCGGCCGCGGCCTCGGCGAAGAAATACCGCATCACCGCGTACGACCTGATCAACGACGCCGGCACGTCCGGCTCGAGCATCAAGAACCCGGCCTATCTCGAATCGCTGCTGGCAGACGGCTTCGACATCGTGTGGGGCACGTACGTGGCATGGGATGACTCGAAGAACCACGACAAACTGGACGTTGTGCTGGACTCGGCAGGCAACCCGGCGTCGTCACGCGCCGGTCACGCCATGCTCATCGTCGGCTACGACCGCGCGCAGAATTACTTCATCGTGAAGAACAGTTGGAACACGACGTGGGGTCACAGCGGATACGGACACTTCTCGTACGACTACATCCGCACGTACGCAAAGTACGGCTACATCATCCGCAACGTCGCTTCCAGCACGCCTTGATGTTCGAGCCATGCGCCCATTCATCCTTTTGCTGCTCGCCGCGTGCGCCGCTCCCGATCGCGGCGCCGACGGCGGCGATGTGATCGCGATGCGCAATGAGTCTTCGGCGACAGCGACGGTCAACGCGGACGAGCAGAACACGGTGCGCGTTCCGGTGCGCAGCACCTTGAAGGTCCGATCCTTTGCGATTCCGGTCGTCCGTCCCGACCTCACTCCGCACACCGACATCGATTACGACAAGGCAACGTTGGAGCTCGTGCGCGAATCCATGAGCACCGGCGAGGGCGAAGGCGCGACGACGAAGATCTTCGAGCTACGCGCGCTGCGCGAAGGCGCGACCGCGATCACGATCCGGCTGGTCGCGCCGGACGGCCGCGTGAAGCGCGCGAACACGATCCGCATCGAAGTCACGCCGTGAAACGGAAAGGGCGCCCGTTCGGGCGCCCTTTCGAACAACAACTGCGTGGCGGAAAACTAGAAGCGCAGGCGGACGCCGGCCTGGTAGCGGCGCGGCGACAGCAGCACGCGGTCGGACTGGTACGGGAAGTTCGAGTCCGGATCGTTGTGCGCCTGCGTGACGAAGATGGCGTCCTGGTTGTTGGTCAGGTTGTAGATGTCGAGGAAGAGGTCGACATTGAACCGGCGGACCGGAACCAGGTAGCGGAGCTTCGCATCGACCGTGTAGTAGGCCGGGTGCGTCTCGGTGCCGCGCTTGGCGAACGAGCCGTTCGCGAGCGGCTGCGGGAGGTAGATGTCGTACTGACCGGGCAGGAAGATCTCCGACTCGGTGTAGTGCGCGCCGCTGTTCCAGTAGCCGAGGCCACCGACTTCGAGGTTGAACGGCAGGCGGTACATGCCGTAGACCTTGAGCTGATGGTCGATCGAGCCCTGCAGCTTGCCCTGCATGTACGGCTGGCGCGGGTCGTACTCGATGGCGTCACCGACGAGGTCGGCGTTCGCGTCCGAGGTGATGTTGCCCGTGGCGTTGCGCCACATGTACTGGAAGTTGGCGGTCCAGTTGCCCGAGAAGCGGCGCTCGACGGCGAGGTCGAGACCGTCCGTGGTGCGCTCGCCGCCGATGGCGTTGGCGAGGTAGAAGTTGACCGGGCCGGCGATGCCGGTGGCCGGATAGCCGTGCTGCTGCGGCTTCAGCTCGAAGCGCGGATCGACTTCACCGCCCTTGCAGCCGGTGGTCGCGCAGGCGTAGCCCGGCAGCGCCCAGTAGACGTGCGGGTCGTAGTCTTCGATGAGGTTCTGGTCCTTGCGGCGGAAGCCCTGGGCCATGAACGCCCACGTCGGGGTGAGGTTGATGCCGTAGGTCAGCGAGTACTCGTCCTGGGTCTGGTTCTTCAGGTTCGGGGCGAAGCCGGCGTCACGGACGCTGGCCGAGCCGCGGAAGCGGTAGGTGAACCAGTCGTTGCCGATGAAGAGCTGCTCGCCGTTGACGGTGCCGGTGATGTTGCCGGCGAAGTGCACCATGTCGGTGCGGATCGGATCGTAGTAGCGGCCGTAGAAAGCGGTCAGCTTCTGGCGGCCCTGACCACCGATGTCCCAGGTCAGGCCGAGGCGCGGCGAGAACGTCGGATCCATGTCCAGGATCGTCGAGTCGTCGGACGCGATGTACTTCCAGTCTTCCATGCGGACGCCGGCGTTGACGGTCCACTGGCCGATGTTCCAGTCGTCCTGGACGAACGCGGTGTTGGCGCGCGCGGTGACGTTGTTGGTGCCGACCGAGATGTTGGCGAGACGGAGGAAGTTGACGCCGCCGCCGGGGTTGTTGGCGGTGGAGGTCAGCTTGATCGCGTCGAATTCGGCCGTGGTCAGAACGCCGTCATGGTTCGCATCGGCGAATTGGAAGGCGGACGAGGTCGTGGCGTTGCGCAGCGCGTTGTACGCGTTGTTGTACTCGGAGGTGGAGAAAATGCCACCCTTGAGCGAGCCGAGCGTGCTGCCGAGGAGGCTGGCCGCGAGCGACGTCATGCTGGCGCCGCCGTTCAGGCTGCTGCGGGTCTGGTCTTCGAGCTTGGTGTACTGGTAGCCACCCTTGAGGGTGTGCGTGCCGGCGGCGTTGAAGAAGAAGCTGCCGTTGAGGTCAGCCTGATCGCGCTTCTGGACCTGCTCGAAGAACGTCGAGGCGCCACCGAGGTTGCGCACGTAAGCCGGCGTTCCGGCCGGGGTGCCGCGAAGCGTGTTCTGGAGGCCGAGCTCCGGATGCATCGGGCTCTGCAGGTACTCTTCCTTGAACTGGCCGTAGCGGGCTTCCGCGACGAACGAGCTGCCGAAGAGCTGCTGGATCGAGGCCGTCGCCGTGCGCGGCGTGTCCTCGATGCCGATGTAGCGGCCCGGGACGGTCGTGGCCTGGCGGTTCACCTCGGCGCCCTGCTCGCGAGGATCCGAGAAGTACTGGCCGATGATGGTGGTGGAGTCGGTAGCCTTGAGGGTCAGCTTGCCGAAGTAGTTCTTGCGGTCATTGAGCCACTCGGTGCTGAGCGGAGTCGGGGTGGCGGTGGCCGCCACGTTGACTTCGTCGGTGTTCTTGCGGAGCTGGCCGGAGACGAAGAACCAGGCGCGATCCTTGACGATCGGGCCGCCGAGGGTGGCCGCGGTGTCGTACTTCTCTTCTTTCGCGTTGAAGAGCCAGTCGCGATCGGTCTTGTAGTCCTCGTACATGTTGGCGTTCTGGAGGTAGTAGTTCAGCGAGCCGCTGAACTCGTTACCGCCCGACTTGGTGACGACGCTGCCGACGTAACCCTTGCCGCCGGCGAACTCGGCCGGAACGCCCGAAGTCACGATCTCCTGCTCGAGGATGACTTCGTTGTTGAACGTCATCGTGCCACGGCCGTTGCCCATGTCGGTGACGTTGAGACCGTCGATGTAGTAGACGTTGTCCGTCGAACCGGTCTTGCCGAAGCCGCGCTCGGTGCCGCGGTCGGAGTAGTTGTTGCCGCCTTTGCCGGCCGGATCGACCGGGGTGTCGGAGCCGCCCTGGTTGGGGACGACGTTGACGCCCGGGACGAGCTGGGCGTAGGCCTTGTAGTCACGGCCGACCGGAAGCGCTTCCACTTCCTGCAGGGTGACGTGCTCGGAAATCGTCGCGCGAGTCGTGTCCACCAGCGGCGCTTCGGCCGTGACGGTGATCGACTCGGTGACCGCTTCGGTGCTCATCTTGACGGTGACGGACGCCGTCGTGTTCTGTTCGACCACGGCCTGCGTGTTGGTGGGCTGGAAGCCCGACAGCGAGCCTTTGATCGTGTAGCGGCCCGGCGTCAAGCCGGCCAGAATGGCCTGACCACGCGAGTCGGTCACCGCGGTGCGAGTACCAATCTGCACCGGCGATGTCGCTTCGATGGTCACGCCCGGAAGCACGGCCCCGGTTGAATCGGTAGCCGTGACGGCAATCGTGCCGGTCGTGGCGCCGAACATCGGCACCGCAAGCAGCCCGAGGACTGCCAATAGGACGGTAAATCTCCTCATGAATGCGCCTCCTGTCGTTATCACTCGTTCAGAGCGGGATACCCGGAACGAAACTCTTCTTGCTGAAACACTGACTGGACCTTTTGGAACGGGCGATTGTAACGATCCCGTCACGCGGACTGCAACCCTGTGTCACCACTCCCTGGATCCCGTGGATCCGCTGTTACTTTACGTCGCACGTCCGCAACAGGTCTGCCATAACTCGCATGAGTATAACCTTCGGCGATGCAATGACTTGCCGAATGACGCTCATCCGCTGCATTCATTCGAATGAATCGCCAGGTACGGTTTAATGGAGTTACAGCGGAATGTTGCCGTGCTTTTTCGGAGGATTCCGGTCGCGCTTGTTGCGCAGCATGGCGAAGGACGTGATCAGCTTCCGGCGCGTGAAGCGCGGCTCGATGATCTCGTCGATGTATCCCCGCTCGGCAGCGATGTACGGATTGGCGAACTTCTCTTTGTACTCGGCCACCTTCGCGCCGCGATCCTCCGCGCCGCGATAAAGAATGTTGACCGCACCCTCGGCGCCCATCACCGCGATCTCGGCCATCGGATACGCGTAATTCATGTCCGCGCGAATGTGCTTGGAGTTCATCACGCAGTACGCGCCGCCGTACGCCTTGCGCGTGATCACCGTGACCTTCGGCACCGTCGCCTCGGCCAGCGCGTAGAGCAGCTTCGCACCATGAATGATGATGCCGCCGTACTCCTGCCCGACGCCGGGCAAGAATCCGGGCACGTCCTCGAGGACCAGCAGCGGGATGTTGAACGCATCGCAGAAGCGCACGAAGCGCGCTCCTTTGCGCGACGCATCGATGTCCAGCACGCCCGCGAGAAACGCGGGCTGATTGGCGACGATGCCGATCGAGTAGCCGTTCAGGCGAATGAAGCCCACGACGATGTTGCGCGCGTAGTGCTGATGGACTTCGAAGAAGTGGCCTTCATCGGCCACGGTCTTGATCAGCTCGCGCATGTCGTACGGCTGATTCGGCGACTCGGGGATGAACTCGTTCAGCGACTCGTCGACGCGATTGACGTCGTCGCTCGTGGCGACGCGCGGCGCTTCCTCCAAATTGTTCGACGGAACGTACGAAAGCAGCTCGCGAATCATGGCCAGCGCGTCTTCGTCCGATTCCGCGGCGAAGTGCGCGACGCCGGAGACCTGATTGTGCGTCTCCGCGCCGCCGAGCTTTTCCTTCGTCACTTCCTCATGCGTGACGGTCTTGATGACGTCCGGGCCGGTGACGAACATGTAGCTCGTCTTCTTCACCATCAGGATGAAATCGGTGATGGCGGGCGAGTACACGGCGCCGCCGGCGCACGGTCCCATGATGGCGGAGATCTGCGGGACGACGCCGCTGGCGAGCGTGTTGCGCAGAAAGATGTCGGCGTAGCCGCCTAGCGACACGACGCCTTCCTGGATGCGCGCGCCGCCGGAGTCGTTGAGGCCGACGATGGGCGCGCCGTTCTTCACGGCCAGGTCCATGATCTTCACGATCTTCGCGGCGTGCGTTTCGGACAGCGATCCGCCGAACACGGTGAAGTCCTGCGCGAAGGCGTAGACCAGGCGTCCCTGCACGGTGCCGTATCCGGTGACGACGCCGTCGCCGGGCACGCGCTGCTTGTCGAGACCGAAGTCGGTGGAGCGATGCGTGACGAGCTGGTCGAGCTCCTGGAACGAGCCCGGATCGAAGAGCAGCTGCACGCGCTCTCGCGCGGTGAGCTTGCCGTCGTTGTGCTGGCGATCGATGCGCGCCTGGCCGCCGCCGAGCTCACTCTGTTCTTTGCGGCGCTCGAGCTCTTCGATTTTTTTTTCGAGTGACATTTAAAGGATGACGTCCCGTTCCGCGGCGATGCGTCGCATCTCGGCTTCGACCTGCGCGTCGGAGGCGCGGTCGCCGAGGCGGTGGCGCGCTTCCTGTTCGATGAGGTCGAGGGCGGCGAAGTTCTCCTGCAGCGCTTTGGCCACGACGAGAATGCCCGCTTCGGCGTCGCGGAACTCGACCAGACCGCGGTCTTCGAGCCGGTTGACGATGGCTCGGGCAAGAAACTCGACGCGGGCTGCGGAGGTGGCGCTCAAGACACGCGGATTAAAGCATCATCTCCGCGCCGAAGGAACCGGCTCCGTAGGGATACCAGATCCGCTCTGTGGCCACGGCTGCGATTTTCTCGACGCGGATGCTGCTCGCGTAAACGCGCGCCTTGTCTTCGATGAGCACGCGCAGCTCGATGCCCGTGGCCGGCGCGAGCAGCGCAACGGCGCGCGGCAGGTCGTCGTCGATGTGCGTCTGCTCGTGCTCGAGCGCGACGTTGAAGAGCATGCGCACAGGACGCACGCGATAGCTGGGACGATAGAAACTGGCGCTGGTCCCGGTGATGGGATTGCCGTAGCCGTCGACGCCGCCTGTCGTTTGCTTCGCGTCTTTCAGGAACGGCAAGACGGCGGCGGAAACATTGGGCGCGATTCTGAGATGCTGGGGCGCCTCACGCTCGCCTTCGATTCTGTGCAGTGCGCTCGCGACGAGGAACAAGTCGTCGAGTCGCCGGGTCGTCGAGTCGACGAGTGCTCTGAAGGAGCCGTGCACGATCGAGGCGTGGAGGCGATCGGTTTCTTCGCGCCACGTCTGT
Source organism: Thermoanaerobaculia bacterium (assembly GCA_035526885.1). Lineage (GTDB taxonomy): Bacteria > Acidobacteriota > Thermoanaerobaculia > Gp7-AA8 > Gp7-AA8 > QHVT01. The sequence goes on from DATLBM010000040.1 coordinate 13,804, forward strand.
TCACCGTATTCGTGATGGGCGGCGCCGCGCATGAGGATGAGCCGCTCGCACTCGATCTTCGCGACGGCCGCCACGACGTCTTCGATACTCGACGACTCGACGACTCGACGACTCGCCGACTGGCCCGGCCAGCATTCGAAAAACTCGCCTTCCTCGCGAGCCGCACCGCTCTCACTCACGCGGATGAGCGTGCCGTTTTCCCAGCGCTCGGTGTGGCCTTGCTTGCGGTAGATCATCGGAACGTCGTGATGAGCGCCGGTGCGTACGAGCCGACGACGAGCTCCTGCCCTTCGCGCGAGCAGATCACTCCGGGATAGCGTTGCGGCTCGCCCCGCGCGCCGAGGAAAACGATGTTCGCGCGCGCCTCGGAAAATTCGAACGCTCCGATGCTCGATGACGAAACGCGCAGCGTGATGGTCTCCGAGAGCGGATCGTACGTGCCGCCGTCGACCATCCTCACCTCGATGTGATCTTCGGGAATCGCGAACGGCGCGTTCGTCTGTGCGACGCGCACGTGCTGCATGCGCAGCAGAGGAATGTCGCGGAACGACTGCCGCCGCATCACCAGCGGCACATCGGCGTGCAGCCAATCCGGCAGTTGCAGCGCTTCACGATCATGCTCGAGCGGATGTCCGTGCGCTTCGTGAAGCAGGATCGCGGCGGTGCCGTTCTGCCAGACGATCGGAACGCGACGAAACGGTTTTGCGACGTCGAGCGAGTTGCGGAGCAGCGCGACGTCTTCGTGCACATGCGCGGGATCGGTCACGATCGACAGCTCGCCAATGCGCACGGTCATGATCATCGCCTCGCCGTCGCTGCTCGCTTCCGCGACGATGCGAACCAGCGCGTCGTTCGGCATCGCGTCGCGCAGCTCACCGAGCAGCGACTCCGCGCGCGCCACCAGCACATCGTCGCGAACGTCGCTCGCGGTGATGCTGCCGTCCTCTTCGTGAATGGCCTGGCCGTGCGCGAGACGCGATTCCACTCTGCGTCCTCGCGACCAGAGCTCTTCACGGACGGCGTGAGCGAAGCGCGTCAATTCAATTCGTAGGTGAAGCGCTTGGTGCCGGGGTTGAAATGCACGACCAGGCGGTACGAGCGTCCGGACTCGAGGCGCACGCCGGGAATGGTGTGCTGCTCGTTGATGCCGATGGGCGACACGGTGATCCAGATCGTCACGTCCGCGCTCTTGGCCGGCAGCTCCCTGGTCACCGCGATGGCGCGCGGCTCCTTCACGAGCGTCCGGACGAGTTTGCGCCGGCGCTCGGTGAAGAGAGCCTCGTTCGCCACGATGTCGCCGCCGATGCGCACGATGATGCGGCCGTCGTTGAACGGATGCTGGAACAGCGTCGTGAACTGCGCGGGCTCCGCCGGCGCGGTGGTCTGCGTGACCGCCGGCGCCGTCTCGGTGCGCGTCGTCGTGGCCTGCTGCTGTTGCTGCTGGCGCGTGGCCTGTCGCTGCTGCCGCGTCAGCGCCTTGGCCTGGTCCGCTTTCACCTGCTCGGCCTGCGCGACCTTCAACGCTTCCGCGGCCTCGATGGAGCTCGGATTGATGGTGAAGGATTCCTGCAGCGCGGCGATGGCCTCGGGATACCTTCTCTCGTTCAGCAGCGCGACGCCCTGCTCATACTTTTGCTTCGATGCCGCGAGCTGCTGCTTGGACACGTCATCCTGCGTGCGGATGGCGTTCAGCTTCTGCATCACGTTGGCGACGAACGGCGATTTCGGCGCGAGCCTCTGCAGCTCGGAGTACGTCGCGTAGGCGTCGGTGACGCGGCCTTCGCGCAGTTGCTGTTCGCCGAGGAGACGAAGGTCGCGTTCGTGGAGATGGCGCGCTTCCGCGGTGCGATCGATGTTCGGAATCGGCGGCTGCTGCATCTTCAGCAGGACGACGCCCGCGAGCAGAACGATGGCCAGCAACGCCACGATGGCGAAGAAGATCGCCGGCGGGATGTGCCGCTTCCACAGCGGCAGCGCGCGGACGTTCGTGAGCGTGCGGCGGAGCTGCTGCGACACCGGCACGGCCGGCATCTTCGGCATCGGCGTCGCCACGGTCGGCGCGGACGCGGGCGGGCGCGGAGGCGGAGGCGGCGCCATCGTCGGGATGGGGACGACTTCCGTCTTCGCCATCGGCGCCTGCGCGACCGCTGCAGCGGATGCGGATGCGGGCCGTGTGCTCGATGCGCCCGGTACCGGCGACGCGTCCATCGCCTGCGGGAACGGCACTTCGACGGTCGGCTGCGGAATGACCAACGGTCCGCGATCGCGCGTGACCATCGTCTCGTCCGCGAGCATCGGCTCGGTGGGGCGCATGGGTTTGTCGCCGCGGATCACGGCGCGCAGCGCGTTGCCGAGGTCGCGCGCGCGCTGGTAACGCTTGGACGGATCCTTGGCCAGGCAGTGCGCCACCACGTCCTCGAATCCTTCCGGGATCTGCGGATTGATCTCGCCCAGCGGCGCAAACGGCTCGTGCACGATCTTGTACGAGATCGACGTCAGCGAGTCGCCGCCGAACGGCTTGCGCCGCGTGAGGCATTCGTACAGGCAGATGCCCAGCGCGAAGATGTCCGTGCGCCCGTCGACCGGCGCGCCTTTCACCTGCTCGGGCGCCATGTAGTTGGGCGTGCCGAGGAACTGGCCGGTGGTGGTGAGGTTGGCGGCACCGGAGGCGATCTTGGCGATGCCGAAGTCGGTGATCTTCGCGCGCGTGCCGTCGACGAGGATGATGTTGGCCGGCTTCACGTCGCGATGCACGATGCCTTTGGCATGCGCGAAGTCCAGCGCCTCGGCCACCTGCGCGATGATGTCGCCGATCTGCTCGAACGAAAGCGCGCGTCCCTGGTTCAGAACCTCTTTGAGGTTCTGCCCTTCGACGTACTCCATGGCGATGAACGACACGCCGCTGCCGTCGTCCTGACCGATGTCGTGCACGGTGACGATGGCCGGATGATTGAGGATGCCGGCCGCCTGCGCCTCGCGAATGAAGCGCTGCTGAAACTCCTTCGTTTCGTCGTCGTCCGCGTGCGCGGCGATGCGGATGGTCTTCAGCGCGACCAGGCGGCCGATCAGCGGATCCTTGGCCAGGTAGACGACGCCCATCGCCCCCTTGCCCAGCTCGCGTACGACTTCATACCGGCCGAGCTTCAAGTGGGGCTTTTCTCCGGGCTTTTTTCCGGGTATGTCGGCGCCTGGATCGGTGGGCGTCCCATGAGCCGGCAATCATAACTCCTGTGTGAGCAACGGTGACGGACCTCTCGGACCTGCGGGATTGCGTTTCATCTATGATGTCACGCCTGTTTCTCAAATCCCTTACGGAGTGGCGCACATGAAGGTTTACTCGGGCTCCGAGATCCGCAATGTCGCGGTGGTCGGTCACAACGACACGGGCAAAACCACACTCGTGTCTCAACTGCTCTTCAACGCCGGAGCGATGACGCGCATGGGTCGCGTCGAAGACGGCACGACCGCAACGGACTTCGATCCGGACGAGGTCGAACGCAAGCACTCCATCTCCACGGCGGTGGCCTACGCCGAATGGAAGGACACGAAGATCAACCTCATCGACACGCCGGGCTTCGGCATCTTCATCATGGAAGCCAAGACCGGGCTGCGCGTCGCCGACGCCGCGGCGGTCGTCGTCAGCGGCGTGACCGGCGTCGAAGTGACGACCGAGAAGGTGTGGAAGTTCACCGAGGAATTCGCGCTGCCTCGCCTCATCGTCGTGAACAAGATGGATCGCGACCGCGCCTCGTTCTCCCGCACGCTCGACGCGCTGCAGAAGAAGTTCGGCAAGAACGTCGTCCCCATCCAGCTGCCGATGGGTGAAGAAAAGGATTTCAACGGCGTCATCGATCTCGTGTCGATGAAGGCGTACGTCTATCACGCCGACGGCTCGGGCAAGTACGACGCCACGGACATCCCCGCCAACTACAAAGACGAAGCGGACTCGTGGCGCGAGAAGCTCATCGAGAAAGTGGCCGAGGGCGACGACACGCTGATGGAGAAGTTCTTCGAGCAGGGCGGACTGTCGCAGGAAGAGATGATCGACGGTCTCAAACGCGAGGTCCGCCATCGCGAGATCTACCCGGTGCTCTTCTCGTCGGCCTCGCACAACATCGGCGGGCATCTGATCCTCGACGCGTTCGTGTCGCTGCTGCCGTCCCCGGAAGAAGTGAAGACGCTGGAAGGAAAGAACCCGAAGGGCGAGAGCATCACCTTCGATCGCCGTCCCGAGGCGTTCGCCGGCGCGCTGGTGTTCAAGACGTTCTCCGATCCGTTCTCCGGACGCGTGTCGCTGTTCCGCGTCTTCTCCGGCACGGTGCAGTCCGATCACGCGTACTGGAACACGAAGCGCGATCACGAAGAGCGCATCGGCAAGCTGCAGGTGCTGCAGGGCAAGCAGCAGGTTCCGGTCGCGGAACTGAAGGCGGGCGACATCGGTGCCGTGGCGAAACTGAAGGACACGTTCACCGGCGACACGATCGCGGCGAAGGATCATCAGATCGTGCTCGATCACATCGCCTATCCGGAGGCGGCCATCGCGTTCGCGGTGGAGCCGAAGGCGCGCGGCGACGAGGACAAGCTCGGCTCCGCGATCGGCCGCATCATCGAGGAAGACCCGACCATCAAGTTCGCGCGCGACGAGCAGACGAAAGAGTTTCTGATCAGCGGTCAGGGACAGCTGCACGTCGAGATCGTCGTGGCCAAGCTCAAGAAAAAGTACAACGTCGACGTGGTGCTGCATCCGCCGAAGGTGCCGTATCGCGAGACCATCACCAAGCCCGCGGATGCGCACGGCCGCCACAAGAAACAGTCCGGCGGACACGGGCAGTTCGCGGACTGCAAGATCACCGTCGAGCCGCTGCCGCGCGGCGCGGACTTCGAATTCGTCGACGAGATCTTCGGCGGCGCCATTCCCCGCCAGTACATCCCGGCCGTGGAGAAGGGCATTCAGGACGCGCGCACGAAGGGCTACCTGGCGGGCTATCCGATGGTGGACTTCCGCGTCCGCCTCAAGGACGGCCAGTACCACGACGTCGACTCCTCGGAAATGGCCTTCAAGATCGCGGGCTCGCTCGCGTATCAGGAGGCGATGGAGAAAGCGCGCCCGACGCTGCTCGAGCCGATCATGCACGTCGACATCTACGCGCCGGCGGAGTACGTGGGCGACATCATGGGCGATCTCAACTCACGCCGCGGACGCGTGGAAGGCGTCGACGCGGAAGAAGAGACGCAGACCGTGAAGGCGCGCGTGCCGCTCTCGGAGATGCTCACCTACGGCTCGACGCTGCGCTCGATCACCCAGGGCCGCGGCAGCTTCCACATGGAGTACTCGCACTACGAGGAAGTGCCGAAGCAGCAGCAGGAGAAGATCATCACGGAGTCGAAGAAGGCGAAGGAAGCGCAGGCGGCCGCGCACTAGGACGGATAGGTCCTACTGCTTGCGCAGATCCGCGGTGATGCGAACAACATCATCTCTGGCATCTTCGCTCGCGGTCACCACGTACGTTTTCGTCGCGCCCTCCGGCGCGACGAGCTTCACGTTGTAGCTGCCCGCCGCGGCGAATTCGTACGCTTCATCCATCGTGTTGAACTGCGCGACCTGTCCGATGGGCATGTCGTTCACGAACACCGACGTGTCCTCGGGCAGCACGTTCAGCACCATGCCGCGGCGCGCCCACGTGCGCACCGATGACGACACGCCGCCCGGTCCTCCCGTCACGACGGCGCGCGCGGTGCCGCGCACGGGCTCATTCGCCTCGGGCGTGTTCTCGCCGGAGGCGCCATGCAGCACCAGCGACGCGCCGGCGCCCGGCTCGCCCGGAGGGGCGGGCGTGTTCGCGCCCTGCTGCCTGCGCGGATGCACCTGCGAGAGCAGCGAGTCGTCGCGCGAGCGCAGTCCGGTGAAGATCGCCAGCGCCGCGATGACCACCAGCACGATCCCGATGAGCACCGGCACCCAGCGCGGCATCACCGCCTGCCGCGGCTCGTGATGATCATGCTCCGTCATCGCCGTCGGCCGGCGAAGTGGTCTCGTCGATGACCGCCGGTCCCTCGTCCGTCACGAGCGTCTCGTCGTCATCGTCGAGCCGGTCGTACTCCTGATTGCGCGAGCGCAGCAGCTCCTGCGCGCGGCCTTCGTCCACCGCTCCGACGTACACGCGAATGTCGCCCATCGTCCCGAAGTTGATCGGCTCCATCGAGAACTTCACGTTCTCGATCTGCGCCGCGATTCCTTCCGCTTCGAGAAAGCCCTTGATGAGCTGCGCCTCGTCTTCGGTACCGCTGCTCGCGATCTCGACCCAGGTCGTGCCGTCTTCCGCCGGCACCGTGTTCACATTGTCCGAGAATCCCTGATCCGAGTCCGCCATTCAGTACGCTCCTTACGCGTCGAGAGTGATGCGCCCCGCGTCGGGGGTCACCACTCCGACCTTTGCATAGAACAGGCCGCTTTCGCGCAGTTTCTGCTCCAGAACGCCACCGCGTTCCGGCGCGATGGCGATGAGCAGACCGCCTGACGTCTGCGCGTCACACATCAATGTGTATTCGGATTCGGAGACGTTCAACCGAACGCGATCGCGAAACGTCTTCACGTTCCGCATCGTCCCCTCGGGACGAAACCCTTTGGCCAGCGACTCGCGCACGTTTTCAAGCACGGGAACCGCGCCGGCGCTGATCGTCGCCCCGACCTTCGCGCCCTCGCACATCTCCATCAGATGTCCGATGAGCCCGTAGCCCGTGACGTCCGTGGCCGCGCTGGCGCCGGCTTCACTCATCGCTTCCGCGGCGCCGCGATTCAGCGTGGTCATCCAGCGGATCGCTTCGTCGAGCGACGGCTTCTTGTGCAGAAACTTCTTCGCGCGATTCGCGCTGACGAGAATCCCGTTGCCGATCGGCTTGGTGAGATAGAGAAAGTCGCCCGCGCGGGCGGTGGAGTTGCGAATGAGCTTGTCGACGGAAACCACGCCGGTGACGACCAGTCCGTACTTCGGAACGTCGTCGATGATCGTGTGTCCGCCGGCGACGGCGAATCCCGCCTCGATCGCTTTGTCCGCGCCGCCGCGCAGGATCTGCTCGAGCACGACGAGGGGAAGCTTGTCCGTCGGGAATCCGGCGATGGCCAGCCCCAGGATCGGAGTGGCGCCCATGGCGTAGATGTCGGAGATCGAGTTCGTGGCGGCGATCTGTCCGAACAGATACGGGTCGTCGACGATGGGCGTGAAGAAGTCGACGGTCTGCGCGATGGCGATGTCGCCTGCGATGCGAATCACCGCCGCGTCGTCGCTGGTGGACGTTCCGACAAGAAGATCCCTGACCCCGTCCGTGGACGGGAGATGAGAGAGGATCGAGCGCAGGTCATCCTGACCCAGCTTGCACGCTCAACCACCCGTCGTCGCGAACGACGACAGGGGCGGATAGCGGCGGAGCGAGTGCTTCACGCGGGGAGTCTATCGTGACGACGAGTGATGAGTGATGAGTGATGAGCGATGAACGATGAGCGATGAACGATGAGCGATGAGCGATGAGCGGGGCGGCGGGGCTCGGAGCCGGCCTGAGAACGAGCGATGAACGATGAACGATGAGCGATGAGCGGGGCGGGGGTTCCGGTCGTTCATCGTTCATCGCTCATCGTTCATCGCTCATCGCTCATCGCTCATCGTTCATCACTCGCTTCTCACGACGGCTCTTCCCCAAGCACGGTCGCCCGTGCCTTCTCGCATGCAGCGAGGATTTCCTGGTACAGGTTGTACTTCAGGTCTGGGGAGAGCTCGGCGTCGCGGTTCACGATCTCCGCGATCTGCGCGGCGAGATAGGACGCGGGCGGGAGGCGCTCGCCTTGTTCGTGGATGGCGCGGAAGCCCACGGTCAGCTCCTCTTCGAGCCGCTGGCCGAAGATGCCGTTCTCGACGTCCTGCTCGAGGTTCGCGTAGTCGATGTTCATTTCGCGGCGTAGGCGGCGTGCACGCTTGCGCCGTCGCGCGTGACCTTCGCGTCGAGGCCGCGCTTTTTCAGGAACGCCTCGTACGCGGCGGCGAACTTCGTCGCGCGCGCGTCGTCGTCCCAATCCGTGTCGATCTCGACGCGGCCATCCTGATAGACGACGGCGCGATCGTCGCGCCAGCCGCGCGATGCATCCGCGCCGACGAGGTAGCGCCAGTGAAACTCGCCGAGGTGCTCGGCGGCGACGGCGCCGGCGGGCTTCTTCGTGTCGAACACGCTCTGCGGTGCATTTGCCGCGCGAGCGAAGTAATCCTCGGGATGCAGCACCTCGCGGGTGGAGCGCGGCGGATTCGCGTGCACCTTGTCCAGCTCGGCCCATCCGCCTTTGCGGTACGCCGTGATGACGAACTTCAATCCTTCGAGATAGGGGAACTTCAGCATCTCCGCAAAATACGGAGGGGTGGAGGGATCGAGCATCTGATCGGCGGAGACCGAGGACGTGATCATGCCCAGCATGGCGTCGTCCTTGATCACCTCGTCCATCTTCACGCCGTTCTTGTCGAGCATGTGCGCGACCATCACCAGCACGGCCTCGCCTTCGAGCACGGCGTGATAGGCGGCGTTCGCGTCGGTGTCGTTCATCAGCGCCTGCTCTTTTTTCGAGAGCGCGAAGAGCTGGTCCTGCAGCGCGTGCGTGAGCTCGTGGACCATGACCGTCTCCTCGAGCATTTTCGGATCGCCGAGCTTCGCCGCCTCGGGAAGTTTGGGCAGCTGCCTGATCGAGTAGTACGTGTGCGAGTGCGGATCGTAGAAGGCCAGCACCTGCGACTCGTACAGGGCCAGGAGCTTGGGCACGATCTGTTTTCCGTCCACGTCGACCAGCTGCAGCGCACGGAGAATGCGCGCCCAATCCTCGAGCGGATAGGGCGTGGTCTGGCGCATCTGCTGTTCGAGATGCTTCGACAGATCGCTGCGGTCGATGGTGACGTTGCGGACGTCGCCGGTGAACTTGCGGCCGCGGATTCGCTCCACCGCATCCATGCCCGGCTTGAGCGGCGAAGCGCCGGCGCAGGAGACGAGAAAGAAAACGTACAGCAAACTCGCGGCGCGGGAGCGAATCATGCGCTGCGCAACCCGACGTTTACGCCGGCCATTCCGTTCCCTTAGAATGCCGCGGATTCAGCCCATGGAGCGCGGCGACAGCGAGCGTATCGAGATCACGATCAGCAGCCGCTTCGAAAACATCGAACTGGTTCAGGTGATCGCAGAACACCTCTGTGAGAACGCAGGTGTTGATGAAGATGGCTCGCACTGGATCGGCATGGCGGTGCGCGAGGCGGTGGCCAACGCCATCAAGCACGGCAACAAACTCGACGTCGGCAAGAAGGTGTTCGCCGTCTTCGAGCTGGCCGGCCCGGAGCTGGAGATCACGATCTCCGACGAAGGAAAAGGATTCGATCCCGAAAAAGTCAGCGACCCGCTGAACCCGCAGAACCTCATGAAAACCAGCGGCCGCGGCATCTTCTACATGAAGACGTTCATGGACCAGGTCCACTACTCGTTTCATCCCAACGGCGGCACGTCGCTGGTGATGACGAAGAACCTGTCCAAGGGCAGCGGCATCGCCAGCACGAAAGCGTAGTAAGTTCGAGAAGGAGAAACGAGACATGAAGGCCACTACCCGAACCGTCGACAACGTCGAGATCATCAGCCTGCAGGGCAAGATCACGATCGGCGCCGGAGACACACAGTTGCGCGAAGTGATCAGCAATGCCGTCAGCTCGGGCAAGACGAACGTTCTGCTCGACCTGTCGGGCGTGACCACGATCGACTCGTCCGGCATCGGCGAGCTGGTCGGCTCCTACACCACGGTCACCAACCGCGGCGGCAAGCTCAAGCTGCTCCACCTGCCGGCCAAGCTCAACGAGCTCCTGCACGTGACGCAGCTGATCACCGTCTTCGAGGTGTACGAGAACGAGGGCGAGGCAGTCGCCAGCTTCTGAGCTTGCGTGTCACCCCGAGCGAAGTCGAAGGACCTTCCCCGTTTCATCGCGCGCCGGAAGGTCCTTCGCCGTCTTCGCAACTTGAGGGTGACGCTTCGCCCTATCCTCTTCGCCGCCGTCCCGCCGCCGGGCGCTCGATGCCCGTTTCCTCGCCGAACGCACGCCCCGTGGCTTTCACCGGCACGGCATTCGTGTACACGACTTCGTTCCGCTCCAGCCAGATCGGGAACAGCTCGTCGGCGCGCTTGGCATCGACGACCATCTTCTCGGGAATGTCGAGCAGCTCCGCGAAGGGCTGCGTGTCGCCGAGGAAGTTCACTTTGAGGCGAAGGAGCGTGCGCGGCTGAACATGGGGGGCGGTGGGGCGAATCGGAATCGCGCGCGCGAGGACCGCCGACGTGGTGAACGACTTCGTCTCGCCCGGCGCGATCCTGATCAGCCGCGGCAAAGTCGTCTGTCCCGGCACCTCGGAACCAATCCCCACGGTCACGGTGCTGCTCTCCGAATCGAACGTCAGCTCCGGAAGGATGTCCGCGACGGCGATGGCCGCCTCGCGCTGATTGGTGATCTGGTAGGTGATGCCCACCGGCGAGCCGGGACGCAGCTCGTCGGTGATCTGCGCGTCGACGCGCACCGCGCTCTCGGTGCCGACGACGCGGCGCGGCTCGGCCATGTCGACCTTACCGCTCGAGGCGCACGCGGAGAGGAAGAGAAAGGCTGCTGCGAATGCGGCGGGATTCCGTTTCACGGGGCGTTCTCCTTTTGGTTGGAACGCCCCACATCCTACGCTAATTGCTTTTAGTATCCGCCCTGCCGGCGCTCGACGTCCGATGCAGCCGGCGGCGCCTGGTAACGCACGGGGATCGTGTTCAGCACGATCGTGTCGTTCGATTCGAACCACTGATCGAACTGCGCGTCGGAGAGACGCTGCTTCGCGCGCACGTCCTGCTTCTGAATCAGGTCGAGGTACGGAGCGACGTCGCGAAGGATGGCCACTTTGACCTGCACGAAACGCGGCACGATGGGCAGCGTGGAGCGCACGGCCGCGGCGTGCAGCAGCGGCGTGGCGGCGGCGGTGAAGACTTTCTTCTCGCCCGGCGCGATCACGACCATGTGCGGAAGGTTCCCGTCCGCCGGAACCTCGGAGCCCACGCCGACGACGATGGTGCGGCTGTCTTCGTCATAGTTGGCGTCGGTGACGCGGTCGGCCACGGCGATGGAAGCGTCGGAGAAGTTCTGGATCTGGCAGGTGATGCCTACAGCGGTGCCGGCGCTGACGGTATCGCGCACGAGCTGCGCGTCGATGCGGATGTTGCCCTCACGCGCCAGCGCGCGGTTCGGGTTGTCCATGTCGATGCTCGCGGCCGGCGCTGCAGCCGCGAAAAAGAGGATGCCGACGAGTGCGAAGGAATACCGGAACTGTTTCATCTGATCGCTCCCGCCGTTGGTGGGCGAACAACAACGGCACTTTTTCAAAGACTCTGTTCATCGACGTGGGCGGCGCCGTGCGCCGCTTCGTCGAAAAGGTCCTTGAGCCGGAAACGTGCCAGTTATTTGCGGGAACGTGACGGCGATCACGAAGGGCGACGTGTCATTCTGAGCCGCCGTAGCGAAGCGGAGGACGGTCGAAGGATCCCGCGCCGTCTACGCGGCTCGGGATGACACTTCGGCCGCGCGCGGCTAATCGATCTTCAACACCGCCAGGAATGCTTCCTGCGGGATCTCGACCTTGCC
>DATLBM010000041.1:0-2824 GCA_035526885.1 Thermoanaerobaculia bacterium
GGACGTGCACTTTGAGGCTGACCTCGCGGAGGAGGTGTTGAAGTCCATCGGCTACAACGCCACCGCCATCACGCTGCCGCGCGTGGAGATGGGCGCGCTCCCCTCGCACGCGGAGAACGTCGCCGCACGCGTGAACGAGATCCTGGTCGCGGAAGGCTTCTACGAGATCTTCACGGACAGCTTTTACGGGCGCGGCGTGCGCGAACGCCTCGGGCTCGCGGAGAGCGATGACTTGTGGGCGCACGTCGAGATGCAGAACTCGATCGAGCGCAACTACTCGCTCATGCGCAACAACACCGTCGCCCAGGCGCTCGACGCGCTGGCCACGAACGTCAACCTCAAGAACGCGAACCTCAAGATCTTCGAGTGGGCGCGCGTGTACTTCCCCGATCTCAGCGAGCGCCCGGTCCTCTGGGCTCTGGCGAACGGCCGCGATCGCGGTCCGTTCTGGGGCGACAAGGGCCGCACCGCAGACGCGATCTATCTCAAGGGAATCCTCGAGCAGATCCGCCTGGACCTGCGCGTCGATCTGCGACTCGGCGCCGCGGACCAGCATCGGCTCGCGCGGTTCTTCCACCCCGGCCGCCGCGCCGGCATCCTGCTCCGCGACCGGATCGTAGGCATCCTCGGCGAACTGCACCCCACGCTCGTGGCGCGCTTCGACATCAAACGCCAGCGCCCCGTCTACTTCGAGATCGAGTCCGAGGCGCTGCTGGCCCCTGCACACGCAAAGGTGTACACCGACCCGCCCACCCGCCAGCCGGTCGTGCGCAACGTGGCGTACGCGATCCCGAGCGGCATCACGGCGGACGACGTCCGCGCGACACTCGACTCCGCGGCGCCGGCGTTCCTGCGCGAGATCCGCATCGTCGATCTGTTCGAACTGCCGGACGCGCGCGCGATCACTTTCGAGATCGAATACCTCTCCGATGAGGCGCTCACCGGCGAGACGATCAACGCCGCCACGGAAGCGATGATGGCCGCGGTGGCCGCGAAGTTCGGCGGCAAGGTGGCGCTACGCGCCTAGCAGCAAATGTGGCGACGGGCTTCAGCCCGTCGCTATTTCGATATTGCGACGGGCTGAAGCCCGTCGCCACATTTGTCGTCCTGCTCTCGCTCGTCGCCTGCCAGGAGGCTCCCACCTTCCCGACCGCGACGCCGGAAGACGTCGGCGCGGCGCAGGTCAGCGAGGAGGATCGCGCCGTCTACGAGGCGCTCGTCGCTGCGTACGCCAAGCATGGCCAGTTGCTGGGCTTGCGCTGGTCGCCGCCGCACGCGCCGATGACGCTCGCCGACGTGGCCCGCATTACCGCGGAGAATCCGCTGCAACTGTACGATCACACACGGATCTTTCCGGAAATCCCGCAACTCGACCGCGCGCGCTGGGTCTCGCTCGTCGACGAACGCCTCCCGCCGATGGAAGTCCCGCGCGACGCGCTCCAGGATCTGGCCCGCAGAAATCAGCATCCCGTCTCGCTGAAAAACTATCAGCCGCCGTACATCCACTTCGAGCGCACGAAGGACTCGATGGGATCGCCGATCACGGGCGCCATCTTCTCGCTCACGCTGCCCGGATACTCGGCCGCGCGCGACGCCGCGTTCGTCGAGCTGGGCATCTCCACGAGCGGATTGAGCGGCGGCACGGAGCTGCACTACCTGCGCAAGACGAACGGGCGGTGGCGGGTGCTGGCCAGGCAGATGACGTCGATCAGCTGAAGCGATGGCATGATGGAGTGATGCAAAGAAACACCGAGGAGCTCATCGCGCTGGCGAAGGAGATCTTTCCATCGCCCGTGCTGTCGCTGGAGAGCGTCGAGGCGGGAACGCTCGACGAGCGCGTGCAGGACGGCGCCGCGGTGCTGCAGAAGATTCACGACGGCGAGACCGATCTCACGCCCGCGGACGAGATCGCGCTGGAGGCGATCATTCTCGTGGTCGGACGTCCGGCGCTGCTGGTGCAGGACAACGACTTCGCCGAGCCGCCGGGCGAGTGGGCGCATCTCGTCGACAAGCGGGACATGCTGCAGGACGTCTTCCCCGCCGTGGGCCGCGTCGAGCTCACCGGACATCACAGCTTCGAATGGTGCGGCACCGCGTTCCTGGCCGGCGACGGCATCCTCATGACCAACAAGCACGTCGTGCAGATCTTCGCCGAGCCGCACGGCAGCGGGTGGACGTTCCTGCCCGGCGTCACCGCGCGCATCGACTATCGCGAAGAATTCGAGCGCCCCGAGGAGAGCAACTTCGCCATCGATCGCGTGCTGGCCGTGCATCCGTTCTACGACCTGGCGCTGCTCAGCGTGACCATGGACGGCGCGCCGAGGCCGCTCACGTTGATGGCGGAGCAGCCGTCGCCGGTACGCGATCGCGAGGTGGCGACCATCGGCTACCCCGCGCTGGACTCGCACGACGGACGCACCGAGCAGATCGAGGTCTTCCAGAACATCTTCGACGTGAAGCGTCTCCTCCCCGGCAAGACCACCGGCCTTCGCGGCAACCCCGCCGTCCTCGGCCACGACTGCTCGACCCTGGGCGGCAACTCCGGCTCGGCCGTCGTCGACCTGGAGAAGGGCCACGTGATCGCGCTGCACTTCGGCGGACAGTTCCTGATCGGCAACTTCTCCGTCCCGCTCTGGACGCTGAAGGACGACGTCACCCTGCGCCACTTCGACCTGAACTGGGCAAAGCCGAAACTGGGTAAGCCGCACGCCGTGCACCACTGAGCCGCCCCCCGCCCAGGGACGACGAAGGGCCTTCGGCGGGCCGGCGCGGCCGGCAGCGCTTACGGCAACACGTGCGGCTGCCGAGAGCCGTGTTCAGTGCG
>DATLBM010000042.1:0-6227 GCA_035526885.1 Thermoanaerobaculia bacterium
CGTGACGATCGATGTCCTGCAGCGTCGTCGCGCGGACGAATCGCACGATGGCATGGTCGTGCGCGAGCGTGCCCCACGCCGCCGCCTCGGATTCCGCGCGGTCGAGAGCGGCCAGCGCTTCGTCGTAGCGGCCGAGGTAGGCGAGCGCCTGTCCGACGTCTTTCGATGCGTGCACCCGGAGCTGCGTGAGTACGACCGGGTGGTATGCATCGGGCGCGAGCTGCTCGGTCACGGCGACGGCGAGACGCGCGATCTCGAGCGCCTGTCGGGGATCGGACTTCAAAATTTGAGCGACGCGGTTGCCGAGTTTCTCCAGCGCACCGCAGGTCTGCAGTTCTTCGCGTTCGGCGAGATCGCGCCATCGCTCACGCGGCGTCTCGCGCAGCAGCCGCTCCACCACGTTGGCCGCGGTGTCGCGCTCCTCGCGCATCCGGCGCGCGATCTCCGCGAACTCCGCAACGTGTTGCGCGCTCGGCGCGCGGCGGCGTGCGCCCATCGGAACGATCTTCCCGCGCTCGTTCATCGCGTGCGTCCCTTCTGGCTGTACAGCGTCTCCGCCCGGCGAAGGCATTTCGTGATCAGTTTCTGCGCGTACTTCGTCTTCACGCCCAGCCGGGACGCCACTTCCGCGACGGTGCATCCTTCGAAATACCGCATGCGCAGAATCTCGCGGTAACGCGGACCGAGACACTCCAGCGCCTCGCGCGCCGCGAGCTGGTCGGGAAGACTGTCCAGAATGCGCAGCGAGGCCGGATCGACGCGATCGCCCGCTACCTCCGCCTCGGCTCCCGAGGTGCGTCCGTTCAGCCGCCAGTAGTGCCGGCTGGCGTAACAGATCGCGCCGATCAGCCACGGCCGCAGCTCGACGATGTCCTCGGCCTTCCGCAGATAGCTGATCAACACGTCGTGCACGAGCGCCTCGGCATCCGCGTCGGGCACCTGAAACTTGAACGACGCGATCTGCGCGAGAAGCGGGAAGTACTGCTCGTACACCGCCTCGAAATGCTGATCGTCGACCCGGACTGTCGTCAGCGAATTCATGTCATCGATTTCCGAATTTTTTTGCGACCTTAACACGGGATGGAGGTAGGTAAACATGGATTTCCGCACACTCCGTACAGGAGGGAGTGCGTTTGACGCCGATAGGAGTCAAGTTGAGGGAAATCAGGAACTTATACGTTCTGACGGTGCTCGCGCCGGGCAGCCGGACGGCGGTTTTGATGCGACGCGTGTCGCGCCGTCCGTGGATGCCGCTCGCGCGCGGAGAGGAGCTTCGCGCGGCGCGAAAAATCGTGCGCGTGACGTCCTCGCACACGCGCATCGAGCGCAATGGAGACGACGTTCTGCACATCGTCGAAGTGCGCACGCGAGCCGTGTCGAGAGCGCGCGCGGAGACGGCGGCCAACGTGGTGCACATGCCGACCGGCGACGACTCGGTGGTCGCGGAGTTCATCCGCTACCACGTCCTCATTCGCGTCTTCAACGGCGACCCGGACGCGTGGCTCGCGCATCTGCGAACGAGCGGCGATCCCGGAGGCGACCTTCGCTTCGCGCGCTGGATCCGCTCGCGACTGCGGCAGGACCCGGCACTGATCCTGTCGATCCGTGCGATGGTGGACGCCACGCCGTTCTGGCGGGCGGCGGAGGCGTGACACGATATCTTCCGCCCGCATGTCCGACTTCACCATCAACCCCCGCGACACCGGCTTCCACCGTCTCGATCTCGCCGCGCTCTTCGGCAATGACCACGAAGTGATCCTCGAGATCGGCTCGGGCAAGGGGAGATTTCTCATCAACACCGCCATGGAGCGGCCGGAGGTGAACATCATCGGCGTCGAGAAGTCGCTGCATTACCACCGCGTCATCAAGGAGAGGATCGCGAAGAGGGGCATCACGAACATCCGGCTCATCAACCACGACGCCTTTCTGGTCGTACGCGACATGCTGCCGGACGCGTCGCTGGGTGAGATTCACGTCTACTTTCCCGATCCGTGGCCGCGCAAGAAAGAGCAGAAGCGGCGCATCATCCGCGCCGAGGTGTTGCAAGAGTTCCGTCGCGTGTTGCACGGCGGCGGGTGGGGGATCTACGTCACGGATCACAAGGACTATTTCGAGGCCGCGGCGCCGCTCATCGAGGAAGAGTTTCGCGCCGAGCGGCGCGTGCCCGGTCCCGGCGATCCGCCGCGCACGAACTACGAGGCCAAGTATCGTGCCGAGGGGAGACCGATTTACGAGGTGAGGTTCTGGAAGGTCGGTTGACGGTTGGCGGTTGGCGGGGCATGACGTGCCGCGCCTGCGGGATTCGGAGGCAACCGCCAACCGTCAACCGCCAACCGCCAGCCAATCTCCGGCATAATCGCAGGCAGTGCGAATCCTCGGCATCGACCCCGGCTCCCTCTGCACCGGTTTTGGCGTAATCGACTCCGAGCGCGGGCGGCTCGTGCTCGTCGAGCAGGGATCGATCAACACGCGGCGCGGCGCCGAGCTCCCCGAGCGGCTCGCGGTCATTCACGACGGACTGCGCGAGGTCATCGCGCGGACGCAGCCGATGGCGGTCGCGATCGAGACGCCGTTCGCGGGCGCGAACGTGAAGAGTCTCATTCAGCTCTCGCACGCGCGCGGCGTGGCGCTGCTCGCGGCGCGGTCGGCGATGCTCGACATCTTCGAATACGCGCCGCGCTCGGTGAAGAGCGCCGTCGTGGGCTACGGGAACGCCGAGAAGGAACAGGTCGCGAAGATGGTGCGGATGCTGCTCCCCGCATGTGCGTCGCTGAAGATGTCCGCGGACGCCGCGGACGCACTGGCGATCGCCATCTGTCACGCGCACACCGCAGCGACGACAGCGCGTCTGAAACTGAGAGCATGAGCGCCTCGCTGCCCCAGGAAGAAGCACTCGAGAACGAATGCCGGACCAACGCTCCGCCGCCGCCTGAGCGCAGCCCTCTGGCGCGCACGTTCAGCGCGCTGCACTACCGCGATTTCCGCCTGCTCTGGTTCGGCGCGTTTACCTCGACGACGGGCACGTGGATGCAGACCGTCGCGCAGGGCTGGGTCGTCCTGAACATGACCAGGTCCGCCTTCCTCCTCGGCGTCGACGGCTTTCTCTCCACCGGCCCGATGCTGGTCTTCTCGCTCTTCGGCGGCGTAGTCGCGGACCGCATCGACCGCCGTAAGATCATGCTGCTCTCGCAGTACCTGCAGATGAGCTTTGCGTTCATCCTGGCGGTGACCATCTGGGCGGGCAACGTCCAGGTGTGGCACATCCTGCTGCTGTCGTTTCTCACCGGCAGCGCGCAGTCGTTCAGCGGACCGTCGTACATCTCGCTGCTCCCGCTGCTCGTCAAGCGCGAGGATCTGCCGAACGCGATCGCCATGAACTCGATGCAGTTCAATCTGGCGCGCGTCATCGGTCCCGTGCTGGCCGGCGTGGCGCTGGCGGCGTGGGGCGCGGCGGTGTGTTTCGGACTGAACGGGCTGTCGTTCCTGGCGGTGATCGTGGCGCTGCTGCTCATTCGGTCGCCGCACGTGGAGCGTACCGAGGCGCAGGGCGGGATCATGGATGAGATGCGGGCGGGCTTCCGCTTCGTGACCAGCCGTCCGCGCCTGATGGTGCTGACCTTCCTCGCGTTCGCGGGCACATTCCTGGGGATGCCCATCATCACGCTGCTGCCGTTCTACACGACGAAGGTCTTCGGCCTCGATGCGAAAGGCTACGCGTGGATGATGGCCACGTATGGACTGGGATCGGTGTGCGGCGCGCTGATGGTGGCCGCGACGGCGCATCGTCCGCGCAAAGGAAAGCTCGCGCTCGAGTTGCAGCTGGCGTTCGCGTGTCTGCTGGTGGGATTCGCGTTCGCGCGCTCTCTGGTGATCGCACACGTCATCGCCTTTCTGGCCGGCGCGTGCATCGTGGGCGTGATCGCGCTGTACAGCTCTCTGGTGCAGCTCACGACGAGCGACGAGATGCGCGGCCGCGTCATGTCGATCTTCATGCTCGCCTTCCGCGGCGGCATGCCCCTCGGCAGCCTGATCGCGGGCTACGTGGCCCAGCGCTGGTCGATCACGATCGCGCTGGCGGTGAACGGGACGCTGCTCGCGATCGTGGCGGCGTACTTCATCCTGCGCGGGACGAAGCTGGACGAGCAGCCGGCGGCGGCGTAGCGTGCTCCACTCCACCTGCGTTATCCTTACTTTCGACACGGAGTAAGGAATGCCTACCGCAACCGTCACGAGTAAGGGGCAGATCACCATCCCCAAGGAAGTGCGCGAGCTGCTGCGCGTCGACGAAGGCGACCAGGTGGACTTCACCGTGAATGAGCGCGGCGACGTCATTGTGCGCAGTGCCACCGCCGGTGTCCGCGAGCTCCGGGGCATGCTCAAGCGTCCGCGGAAGCGGCCCGTGACCGTGGAGGCGATGAACGCGGCCATCCTTCGGGAGCACGCGAGGAAACGTTGATCGGCGTCGACACCAACGTGCTCGTGCGCTACCTGACGCAGGACGATGCGAGTCAGGCGCGCCGGTCCGGGGAAATGATCGAGCGCGCAGAGGCGGGCGGCGACGCGGCGCGTGTCGACGTCGTCGTCTTGTGCGAGCTGGTGTGGGTCCTGCGTTCCGCGTACCGGTACCGGAAGGACGCCATCGTGGGATCGCTGGAGCAGATCCTCTCGACCGCAGCGTTCTCGTTCGAAAACCGCGACCTGCTGCGCGTCGCGGTCGACGCATACCGCGAGGGGGCTGGCGATTTCGCGGATTACGTCATCGGACTCCGGAACGCGCGCGCCGGCTGCGACCACACCGTCACGCTGGATCGCGCCCTTCGCGGCGAGCGCCAGTTCGTCGTGTTGTGATCCCCTCGCTTTCCAACCAACTTGTATAGAATCCGCCGCCACGGCGCATGTTGTGCAGTTCCCGCCGCACGGAAGACATGGCAAAAGCAAAGAAAGAAAGCAGTTCCGCGACAGCAGTGGCGGATCCGGCCTCCTCGCCGGAATGGACCGAGCTGCTGCGCGAGATGATTTTCATCCGCAGATTCGAAGAGGCCACCGAGCGCGAATTCCGCAAAGGCAAGATCGGCGGATATCTCCACGTCTACATCGGGCAGGAAGCCGTGGCTTCCGGCATCGTCAGCGCGCTCGATGAAGGCGACATCGTCTTCTGCGGCTATCGCGATCACGCCCAGGCCCTGGCCCTCGGATCCGATCCCGGCAAAGTGATGGCCGAGCTGTTCGGCAAAGGCTCCGGCATCTCCAAAGGCAAGGGCGGCTCGATGCATCTCTTCGATGCCGAGCATGGCCTGTACGGCGGCTACGGCATCGTGGGCGGACATCTCACGCTCGCCGCCGGCGCGGCGTACGCGCTTCGCTACCAGGGAACGCAACGCATCGCCGTCTGCTATTTCGGCGACGGCGCGATGAACATCGGCTCCTTTCACGAGGCCATGAACATGGCCGGGTTGTGGGGGCACCTGGGCATGTGCCCGATCGTCTTCATCATCGAGAACAACGGCTACGCGATGGGCACGTCCGTCGAGCGCCACTCCGCGCTCACCGACCTCTCGGCGCGCGTGCGTGCGTACGACATCCCCACCGAGAAGGTCGACGGGCAGGACATCTTCGCCGTGCGCGAGCTGGCCGATCGCGCCGTCAGGCAGGTGCGCGAGACCGGCAAGCCGTTCTGCATCGAGGCGAACACGTATCGCTTCTCCGGACACGGCGCCGCCGATCTTCTGCAGCCGTACCGGCCGAAGGAAGAAGTGGAGAAGCATCGCCAGCGCGATCCCATCACCATCCTGCGCAACCGTCTCACCGAGTTGAGCGACGACGAAGTGAAGGCGATGGACGAGGCGGCGGTGGAGTCCGCGGCGAGAGCCGTGAAGTTCGCCGAGGATGCGCCGCTGGCCGAGCCGGGCGAGCTGTTCGAGGATGTGGTGGCGGAGCATGGTCCGCGACCGGTGCGAGAGACCGAGCATGAGTGAGAAGAGTTACCGCGACGCCATCCGCGACGCGATGATGGAAGAGATGGACCGCGACCCGAACGTCCTGATCATGGGCGAGGACATCGGCGTCTACGAGGGCACGTTCCGCATCACCGCGGGCATGCTGAAAAAGTACGGCCCCAAGCGCGTCATCGACACGCCCATCGCCGAAGCCGGCATGGCCGGCACCGCGGTGGGAATGGCCATGTTCGGCCTGCGTCCCATCGTCGAGATGATGACGATGAACTTCGC
>DATLBM010000043.1:0-3727 GCA_035526885.1 Thermoanaerobaculia bacterium
ATCAGCGCCACGACCACCGCCGCGGCGAAACACAACGTCGTGACCGCGCTGGCGGCGGTCAGTTGCGTGAACATCCCTCCCATCGCGTCGCCGGGAGGGAGCATCCCGAAGGCGATGAACATCGCCGTCGCGCGGAACACGAGCACGGGAGCGATGCCCGCGCCGATGGCGATGGCGGCCAGCGTCGCGGTGAGGATGGGACGCTCCTGCGACGTGTCGCGGCGCAGCATCACGATGGCGACCAGACTCGCGCCGGCCGCGATCCACGCGGCGATGACCGGCCAGCGCGCCGCCTCGGCCGCCGCGCCCCAGAAGTCGATCGCACCGCCGTTGCGCGCGATGGCGTCGAGCGAGCGGCTCATGCCGCGCACGGCCGCGAGCGATGCCAGAGCCACGGTTGCATGCGCGGCCGCGATCAGGGAAAGCGTTCCTCTCATGACTCGACTCCCTTTTCTTTGGCCAGCGACGTCAGTCCTGCCAGGCCTCCCAGTCCCATCGTCTCCACCGCGCTGGAGGGCACGATGACCATGGAGCCCTTCTCCTTGAGCGCCTCGTAGAGCATGTTCATCGCGCGCAGGTGCAGGGCCATGGGATGGCTCTCGTACTCGGCGGCGGCGCTGACGAATCGCGAGGCGATCTCGGTCTCGGCGGTGCCCAGGATGATGCGGGCCTGGCGCTCGCGCTCGGCCTGGGCCTGGCGGCTCATCGCGTCCTCGAGCGCCTGCGGGATCTTCACGTCGCGGATCTCCACCGAATGCACGGTGATGCCCCAGGCGTTCGTCTTCTCGTCGAGGATCTTGCGCAGCGCTTCGCCGAGGCGTTCGCGCTCGGTGATCATGGACGCGAGCTCGGCGCGGCCGATGGCTTCGCGCAACGCCGTCTGCGCGGAGAGCGCGATGGCGGCGAAGTAGTCGGACACTTCGAGCACGGACTTCGTCGCATCCCATACCGTCCAGAAGACGATGGCGTCGACGTCGACGGGCACGGTGTCGCGCGTGAGGGCCGACTCCGCGGTGACGTCGGTGACGCGCACGCGCTGGTCGATGAGATGCGAGATCTCGTCGACGATGGGGATGATGAAGAACAGGCCCGGTCCCTTCAGCCCGACGAACTTGCCGAAGCGCAGGACCATGGCTTTCTCCCACTGGTTGGCGACCTTGATGCTGAAGAGCGCCAGCACGGCCAGCACCATGATGGCCACGGCCAGAGGCGGCTTGCGAAACGCGGCGCCGGCGATGACGGCGGTGCCCATGAGGATCATGAAGGCGGCCAGGCTGACGCCGTTGACGTAGCGCCGCGCGCCGCCGCGCACCTCGTCGGCGCCGGCGCTGTTGTTGTCCGTATGGTTCTTTCGTCCTGCTGCAATCACCGGAATGATCACGCTTCCCTCCTGCGGGCTTTCTCGGCCCGTTCCGCGAGCGCGTCCACGAGCTCCTCCATCGGGATCCCGTGCGCTTCTGCATTGGCGAGGAACCGGTCCAGCAGGTCCTGGAGGGCTTTGCGTTTCTCGCGCGTCTTCGCACCTGTCCGCGCGGCGACGAACGTGCCCGTCCCCTGCTGGGTCTGGACGATTCCTCGGATCTCCATCTCGCGATAGGCCTTGGCGATGGTGTTGAGATTCACCGAGAGGTCTACCGCGAGCTGGCGAACCGTGGGGAGCTGCGTCCCCGGCTTCAGGCGCCCGTCGGCCATGGCGAGCAGGACCTGGTCGATGATCTGCCGGTAGAACGGGACGCCCGTCGAGGAGTCGAGGCGGAACACCTGTTGTGCCGTTGTCATAGACAACTAGTACAATAGGTCCACGGGACAAGGTTGTCAATTGTCAATTGTGAATTGAGAATTGGGCGCTGCGCGCGGTCACGCGGCACGCGGCTGCGTGGTTAGGGCGCGCGCTGCGGTTGGCGGTTGGCGGTTGTCGGTTGGGAACCAGGCTTCGTTCCTCCGCCAACCGCCAACCGGCAACCGCCAACCAGCCGTCAGCGATCGACTTCGTCGTCGCCGCGCTCGGTGCCTTCGATCACGGGGCGTTCCACTTCGTGGAAGCCGCCTTCGTACGTGCCGCCGCCGGAGGTGCCGAACACGCCGCCCTCGCCTTCCTTCACCCCGTACTGGCCGGGGCCGGAGTGGGCGGCCTCGTCGTAGCCTTCGTTGGTGGGATCGTCTTTCTCGCGCGGGGGCGTGGCGCCTTCCGCGTTGTAGTCCATGTCGTCGTCGTTGCGAGTGGCCATAATGCGCGTTCCAGTGCAAGCGCCGCTCCCGGTCGACGCGCATGTCGACGCGATTCGTTCCCTCGTCCGCGCGAAGAAGCGCGCGGTGATCATCGCGCCGCCCGGCGCGGGCAAGACCACGCGCATCCCGCCCGCGCTCACCGCGCTCGGCCGCACGATCCTGCTGCAGCCGCGACGCGTGGCCGCACGCACCCTGGCCCGCCGCATCGCCGCCGAGCGCAACTGGACCCTCGGCGAAGAGATCGGCTGGCAGATCCGCTTCGAGCGGCGCTTCTCCGCGCGCACCCAACTGCTGGTGGCGACCGAGGGGATTCTGACGGCGCGGCTGCAGTCGGATCCGCTGCTGAGTGACTTCGCCGTCGTCGTGCTGGACGAGTTTCACGAGCGCAGCGTGCACGCCGATCTCGCGCTGGCGCTGGTGAAACAGGCCGCGGACACGCGCGACGACCTCGCCGTCGTGATCATGTCGGCAACGATGGACCCCGAGCCCGTGGCGCGATTCCTCGGCGGCGCCGAGGTGATCGAGATCAGCGCTCGCACGCACCCCATCGACGTGCGGTACGCACAGACCTCGATGACCGACGCGATCCGCGATGTGAGCAAGACCGCGACGGGTCACATCCTCTGTTTCCTCCCCGGCGCGCGCGAGATCGAGGACGTAGGACGGGCTTTAGCCCGTCTGGACGGGCTGAAGTCCGTCCTGCGTCTGCACGGTTCGCTGCCGGTGGAGGAGCAGGAGCGCGCGCTCGCGCCGTCATCGGAGCGGAAGATCATCCTGGGCACGAACGTCGCCGAGACTTCGCTGACCGTCGACGGCGTCACCGACGTCATCGACTCCGGTCTGCAGAAAGTGCTGCGCTTCGATCCCGAGACCGCCGTCGATCATCTGGTGCTCGAGCAGATCTCGCAGGACTCCGCCGATCAGCGCGCCGGACGTGCGGGACGCACGGCGCCGGGGCGCGCGACGCGGCTGTGGGACGAGCGGATGCTGCTGCGGCCGCAGCGCGAGCCGGAGGTGCGGCGCGTCGATCTCGCGTCGCCCGTGCTGGACATCATCGCGTGGGGCGGCGATCCGCGGACGTTCGAGTGGTTCGAGCGTCCGCCCCAGCATCGCATCGAAGCCGCCGTCGAGTTGTTGCGCAGGCTGGGCGCGAATGATCCGCGCGTGGCGGAGAGGCTGCGCGCCATTCCGCTGCATCCGCGGCTGGCGCGCGTGCTCCTCGACGGTGGTGCGAACGCGGTGCGCGTGTGCGCGCTGCTGTCCGAGGATGCGCGAGGGATCGGCAGCGGCGATGCGTTGACTCTCGCGGATTCGCCGCGCCTCGACCCGGTCGTCCGCGACCTGATGCGTCATGCGACCGGCAAGGGCACGGACGTCAGACGAGCGTTGCTGGCCGGCTATCCCGATCGCGTCGCGCAGCGGCGCGAGCCGCACTCGCTGCGCTTGCTGCTCTCCAGCGGTACCGGCGCGGTACTGGCGAAAGAGAGCGGGATGCATG
>DATLBM010000044.1:0-18054 GCA_035526885.1 Thermoanaerobaculia bacterium
ACGTAGGGCGGGCTTCAGCCCGCCCCCCCTGGACTGGCTGAAGCCCGTCCTACGTCTGACGCCGGGCTGAAGCCCGTCCTACGTCTGGCGCCGGGCTGAAGCCCGTCCTACGTCCGGGGCGGTCCCTGCGTGGTCGTCGACGTGTCCGTCTGCGTCGGCTCGTCCTCTGGCGGTTCCTCCGTGGTGGTCGTTGGCGGCGGAGGCGGTTGCGTCGTCGTCGGCTGCGGCTGGAACACGCCGCCGGTGAGTGTGGCCTCGGGCGGCGTGCTGGGCGTCGTTGCCGGCGGCAGCGGCGGCGGGATCATCGACGTGTCGGTCATCCCAGCCGTGTCCGTGACGATGAGATTTCCGAACTCGTCGTACATCGGCACGCCCATCGCCGGCGCCGACACCGAATGCAGCTGACACGGAATCGTCGGCTCCGTTCCGCTCTTGAACGCGCCGCGGGTGATCGACGTGCGCGGGCAGTACGGCGTCACCAGTCCGCCCGACTGCTTGTCGAACTCCACGATGCTGATGCCGGCCGGCGCCGCGAAATCCAGGTTCGGCTCGCCCGCCGTGACCGAGATCATGTAGCGCGTCCACATCGGTACCGCGGCGTCCGATCCCGACAGTCCCGTCGGATCGTTGTCGTCGAAGCCCACCCACGTCAGCGCCAGCGTCTTCGGTGTGAAGCCGATGAACCAGGCGTCGCGCTTGTCGTTGGTCGTGCCGGTTTTGCCCGCCGCGATCTTGCGGAATCCCATCCCGCGCGAGGACGCCGCGGTGCCGCGATCGACGACGCCGCGCATGATCTGCGTGACCAGGTAGACGTCGCGCTGCGGGAAGACCTGCACCGGCTCGGCCTGCGTTCCGTTCATCACGCGCCCGCGATCGTCGGTGACGTAGCGGATGGCGCGAGGCCGCACGCGCGCACCCTGCCGCGCGATCGTCGAATACGCCTCGGCCATCTCGATCGGCGGAATGCCCGCCGCGCCGAGGAGGATGGAGGGATTGCCGTCATCGAGCTCGGTCTGCACGCCGAGGGTGTGGGCGGTCTTGAGAATCGGCTCGATGCCGACGTCGAGACCGATGCGCACCGACGCCGAGTTCAGCGACTGCTCGAGGGCCTGCTGCACGGTCACGTTGCCCATGTAGTGATTGTCGTAATTGCGCGGCGACCAATCCTCGGACCAGCGCCGCTTGAGCACGAATCGCGTATCCGGCACGACCGTCGCGGGCGTGATGTTCTTGTTCGACAGGCTCGGCTCGAACGCGGTCAGATAAACGAACGGTTTGAAGAGCGATCCGACCAGGCGCTTCGACTTCAGCGCGCGATTGAACTGGCTGCGCTCGTAATTGCGTCCGCCCACCAGCGCGCGGATCTCGCCCGTCGGCACGTCGAGATGAATGATCGCGCCCTGCAATGCGGGATTGTGATTGCGCAGGCGGCGGCTGGAGCGCTCCAGATTGCCCAGGCTTTGTTCGAGCACGCGCGCGGCGGTGTCCTGCGCGCCGAGATCGATGGCCGTGTAGATGCGCAGACCGCGGCCCTGCACGTCGTCGATGCCGTAGTCGGTCTGCAGTTCCTGGATGACGCGATCGACGTAGTACGGAATCGAGGTCAGCCCGCTCTTCTGCCGGAACGGTTTCTTCGGCAGCGTCGCCGAGCGCGCCTCGTCGAACTGCGCCTGCGTGATCTTCTTGTTCTTCAGCATCAGCCCGAGGACGGTGTTGCGGCGCACCATGGCGTTCTCGGGGTTGTGGAACGGCGAGTTGTTGTTCGGACTGCGGATCATGCCCGCCAGCACCGCCGCCTCGGCGATGCTGATCTCGGACACGGGCTTGCCGAAGTAGAAGCGCGACGCCTCGCCCACGCCGAGGATGGAGATGGAGCGGTTGCGGCCGAGGTAGATGTCGTTGAGGTAGGCCTCGAGGATCTCGCGCTTCGAATAGCGCGCGTCGAGGATCACCGCCATGAACGCCTCGATGATCTTGCGTTTGTACGTGCGCTCGCTGGTGAGGAAGTAGTTCTTCACCAGCTGCTGCGTCAGCGTCGACGCGCCTTCGGACACGCCGCCCGCTTTCAGATTGCGGAACACGGCGCGGAAGATGCCCAGCGGATCGACGCCGGGGTGATGCCAGAAGCGGATGTCTTCCGTCACGACGACGGCGTCCTGCAGATGCTTGGGCACCTGGTCGAGCGTGACGGGACTGCGGTTCTCGAGCTCCTGGCTGAGGACGGACGTCAGCAGTTCGGGCTCGAGTGCGGCGCGGTCGAGCGGAC
The DNA here is from genome assembly GCA_035526885.1 of Thermoanaerobaculia bacterium. GTDB lineage: Bacteria > Acidobacteriota > Thermoanaerobaculia > Gp7-AA8 > Gp7-AA8 > QHVT01. The sequence goes on from DATLBM010000044.1 coordinate 2,267, forward strand.
GCGCCTCGCGCAGGGAGACGACGGACTCGATCTGCGATTTGTTGATGGTCAGACGCAGCGGCGTCGCGGGGAAGTCGTCGTTCTGGCGCTGGAAGGCGCGCGTGTAGATGTCGAGCGTCGAGCCGTTGCGGGTGAACTCGCCGGGCTGCGCGAGCTGCTTGGATTCGCGATAGCCGAGGCGATCGAGTTTTTCCAGAAGGTCATCGAGTTGTAACGCCATGCCGGGCTGCAGCGGAACGGCGTCGGCGTAAATGCGCGTCGGCAGGCGCAGGCGGCGGACCTGAAAGCGTCCGACGGACTCGCGATAGATCCAGACGCCGAGGATGACGAGGAGTGCGAGGAAGGCGAGAAAACCCCAGCGCAGGACGCGAAAGACGGTGCGGCGGGTGGGGCGGCGCCGGCGCGGCGGCGGCGGCGGAGCATCGGCGGGCGGCGGCGAAGTGACCGGAGGTTCAGTGGACATCAGACTCGACCGCGCCGGTGCAATGGAGGTGCCGCCGAGGGGCCGGCGCGGCCAGTGGCGGGCGGTACTTTCGGTACTATTCCCACGTGCGCCTCGCCCTCCGACGCCACGCCTCCGCGTTCTTCGCCGCCTCCGCGCTGGCGGTGATCGGCGCGTGCGTGACGATTCTGCGATCGAGCGCGTTCGCGCGAAATCCGGACGTCGCTGCGTGGGGAATCACGTTCGATCTCACGATCACCCTGCCGCTGCTCTACTGGTTTTTCGTCGTACGCATCGGCAAAGCGCGGCCGCTCACGATCGCGCCGGTGTTTCTCGCCGGATCGTCACTGGCCGCTTTTCTTCTGCCCGCTGCCCAACAACAGTTCGTGCGCGAGCTTGGACGCTTCGCTGGTCCGGTCGCGGAAGTGTTGCTGATCGGCGCGTTGATCCGGCGCATCGTCATCGCACGCCGCAACGCGCAGTCGTCGAGCGATCCGTACGAGCGCATCGCCGCCGCCGCGCGCACGCTCGCGGGCGAAGGACGCATCGCGGACGTCATCGCATCCGAGGTCTCGATGTTCTGCTACGCGATCTTCGGCTGGCGCATGAAACCGTCGGAGACGCGCGGCCGCGTGCTCACGTTCCACGAGCGCAACGGCTGGAGCACGATCCTGGTCTGCATCTTCGTCGTCATCGCCGCGGAAGGCGTGGGCATGCATCTCCTGCTGAAGCTGTGGAGTCCGTACGCGGCATGGGCCTGGACGGGCATGGATCTCTGGGCGGTGATCTGGCTTCTGGGCGATTACCACGCGCTGCGGCTGCGCCGCACGTTTCTCGACGACGACGCGTTGCATCTCCGCTACGGACTGCGCTGGAGCGCGGTCGTCCCGCGCGAGAACATCGCCTCGATCGAGCCGATCCGCGAGTGGAAGAAAGAGCGCGGCGTGCTGAAGATCGCCATCCTCGACGAGCCCCGCTGGCGGATCACGTTCCGCGAGCCGGTCGTCGTGCACGGCATCGCCGGACTGCGCAAGACCGTGCACGCGATCGCGATGCTGCCGGATCAGGACGAGGTGGCAGCGACAGACATCAGTGCCGCGCCGAGCGCGCTTTCGCCGGGCGATACACCTTCAGCGCGCCGGTGAGCGTCGCCGAGTCGTTGCCGCTGCGCACGAGGACGACGCTGGTCGACGTCGGGGCGTCCGCGGCGACGGCGAACGTCGCGCTGACCGCGCCGCCCCACCATTCGTAATCGGAGACGCGCGTGAACGCGGGGTTCATCACCTCGAAGTTCGTCATGCCGCTGATGAAGCCGTCGCCGCCGACGGTCAGCTTCACCGTCTCGCCGGGCTTCACGGACACCGGCATGCTGGTCAGGCTGACCTGGTGCGCGGTCGCGGCGCACGAGCCGATCGTGCGCGGGTTGAGCTGTACCGGTCCGGCCGTGCTGATGACGAGGTTTCCGTAGACGCGGCCGTTCGCGACGTCCACCGTCGTCTCGTAGAACTGCGTGGGGAACGAGTTGCGCACGGCCTGGCGCCATGTGCCCTGCAGCGAGTCGACGAGCACCGGCCCGTCGAGAGGTTCGGCGTAAAGGCGATAGCGTCCCGCGGGGATCGCGACCAGCGTGAACTCGCCCGCCGCGTTCGTGAGCCCCGTGGCTACCGGTTGCCCTGAACTGTCGACGGCCACGACCTGCGCCGCGAAGATGCCGCCGTGATCGCCCATCACGCGGCCCTGCAGCGTCGCGCCGCGCAGCGTGGGATCGCTCTTCGGATAGATGTTGGCGATGGCGATGCGGTCGTCCTGATCGAGCTCCGTGGGCGTGTCGGAGCCGACGTACGGATACATGATCGCGGAGAGCGACGCCGAGTGATCGAGCCCGAGGGTGTGGCCGACTTCGTGGGCGAGCGCGAGCTGCGCGTTGACCTTGCCGTCGAAGAGCGACGGATCGACGCGGATGTCCGCATCGAGCATGCGCCCGGTCGTGTTGTCGTATGTGTACGCGGTGAGCGCCATCGCGCCCTGACCCTTGAGGAGATCGTCGACGACCGTGACGCTGATGCCTTCCGCGCGCGTGGCATTCGCCACCACGCCTTGCGATTCGAATCGAATCACGGCGTCGGGGATCTGCGACCACGTCGCGAACGCGCGCGCCACCATGACCGTGGCGTTCGGACTGAGCGCTGCCACGCGCTGGTCGATGTCATAGCGGAGCGGGAACGCGGTGGGTGCCCATTCGACCGGCGTCGCGGCGCCGTTGATGTCGAAGGTCATGCGCGTTGCTGCAATCGCCGGAAGGGTGATCAGACTTGCGAGGAGAATTGCCGCTTTCGCGCGGGACATGATGACCGGCATAGTGCAACGGAGGTGCCGAGACGAGCAAGCTCGTCGCGTGTGGTGGCCGGTTGCCGGTTGCTGGTTCAGGGTGCGTTGTCGCGAGAACGGCCGCCCTCGCCACGAGGCACCGGCAACATGGCAACCAGCAACCGGCAACCAGCAACGGCCTTCAGGCCAATGCGATCATGTCGATCTCGACCGTGGCCCCCTTCGGCAAGGCCGGCACCTGCACCGTCGTGCGCGCCGGCTTATGCTCGCCGAAGTAGCTGGCGTAGATGGAGTTGAGCGTGCCGAAGTTCGCGAGATCGGTCACGTACACCGTGGCCTTGATGACCCGGCTGAAGTCGGTGCCGGCCGCCTTCAGGATCGCCTCGAGATTGCGAAAGACGCGATGCACGTGATCCTCGAACGGGCCGCCCACGAGATCGCCCGTGGCGGGGTCGAGCGGAATCTGTCCGGACGTGTAGACGCAGCCGTCGGCTTTGATCCCCTGCGAGTACGGGCCGATGGCCTTCGGCGCGTCGTCGGTGGCAACGTAGTCGATCTTCATGGCCGCGCAGTATAGCGGCGGCCTGCTAGAATCGCGCGACCAGTGAGCTACCCAGGAAATCCATCCCTTCCCGCGGCCGTGAAGGACCGCGTGATGTCTACGTTTCAGCAGACCGTGGGCCTGTACAAGCAGGGCCGCGCGGACGAAGTCGCGGCCGGTTGCAACCTCCTGCTGCAGATGGATCCCACGTTCGATCCGGCGCGCAAGCTCCTCGAGAAACTGGGCAATCCCGCGCTGCCGATCGACGTCGATGCGCTCGCGCCTGCTCCCGCGCCGCAGAACACGCGCCCGCCGCTCGACGTCGCACGCGAGGCCATGGCCTCCCGCGACTTCGCGCGTGTCGTGCAGATCACTTCCCAGATCCTCTCCGACGATCTCCTGAACGAGGACGCCCGCGTCCTGGGCGACGACGCCCGCGAGAAGCTCGAAGCCGCGCCCTTCGTCGACCAGTTCATCCGCAAAGCCGAGCAGCACCTCGGCAACAGCAACGTAGCCTCCGCAAAGATGGAGCTCGAGAAAGCGCGCTCGCTCGACGCCACGCATCCGGACGTGCTGCGCGTGGGCAACACGATCAGCAGGCGCGGCACCGCGCCCGTGCCCGTCATGGCGCCGCCGGCGTTCGTCGTCGACAGCCCCGCGCCGTCGAATCGCTCCACGGCTCAAGCCGCGGACTTCGGCTTCACGTTCGAAGAGGAGAAGGCGGCGCCCGAGGTGTCGTTCAGCGACTTCTCGTTCAACGCACCTTCGCCGGGTGATTTCTCGTTCGATGCGCCGTCCGCGTCCGCCACGCCGGCGCCGTTCGACTTCGCGACCGCGTCCGTGGCTACGACGGATGACGATCAGAAGAAGATCGAGCAGTACCTCACCGACGGCGATCGCGCGTTCGACGCGGGCGAGTACTCGCAGGCCATCGATCTCTGGTCGCGCATCTTCCTCATCGACGTCACCAACGATCAGGCTTCCGATCGCATCGAGCGCGCGAAGGCGAAACGCCGCGAGCTCGAACAGAAAGCGGAAACGATCCTGGCCTCGGGCATCGAGGCCTTCGAGCGCGGCGACACATCCACCGCGCACACGCATCTCAACGAAGTGCTGCGCCTCGATCCGCGCAACACCACGGCGCAGGAGTATCTCGATCGTTTGAGCGAGACCGTGCCGCCGTCGGGCGCGCGGCCGCTCGTGCCCCCGCCGCCCGCCTCGGACAAGTCCGATCTCTTCGACGACGATTTCGGCTCCGGATTCGAGACGCAGCTGGTCCCGCCGGATCCTTCCGCAATCGCGACCGCGCAGGCGAAAGCCGCGGCGAAGCCGAAGGCGATGCCCGCTCCCGCGCGCAAACGCCCGATGGGACTGATCGCCATCGTCCTCGGACTTCTCGTTCTCGGCGCCGGCGGCTGGTTCGCGTGGAACAAGTTCGCGAACGCGCCCGACGATCAACAGGAAGACGCGGGCGCGGGCGCGGCGCTCCTCGGCCGCGCGAACATGCTCGCCGGCAAGGGCGAGTACGACCGCGCCATCGCACTTTTGCGCGACATCAAGCCCGGCGATCCCCAGCACGACAAGGCGCTGGTGATGATCGCGGACCTGCAGCAGAAAAAGTCCGGCGCGGCGCAGCTCATCGACGGCATCCCCGCGGCGCAGTATTACGACCAGCGCGTGGCCGCGGCGCAGGCCGCGTTCGCGATCGGCGATTACACCCAGGCCAAGGCCTCGTACGAGCTGGCCATGCGCGTGAAGGCGCTCACGCCGGTGCAGAAGGCGCAGTACGACCAGGCCGCGGCGCAGGCGTCGCGCTTCGATGCGGCCATCGCGCTGATCCGGGAAAACAAGTTCGCCGAGGCCATCGCCAACCTGGAGGAGCTGCGCAAGCAGGAGCCGGACAATCCCGCCATCCAGCACATGATCGCCAATGCGCGCTTCAACAGCGCCATCACGGCGCTGCAACAGGAGCAGACGGACGTGGCCATCCGCGAGCTGGACGAAGTGCTGAAACTGAATCCAAACGACGAGCTGGCGCGCCGCAGCCGCGAGCTCGCCCAGCGCTACAACAACGAGCCGAAAGACCTGCTCTACAAGATCTACGTAAAATATCTGCCACTGCGGATGAGTTGAGAGTTGAGAATTGTGAATTGTGAATTGAGAATTGAGAATTAGTGGATCGAGAATCATTCAATTCTCAATTCACAATTCCAAATTCTCAATTCGCGACGGGAGGGAGCGTTGGTGCGATTCGACGAAGTGGAGCTGGAAGCGGTTCTCGTTCCCGACGTTCCTGCCGTCGCCGCGGCACCGCCTACCGATGACGCGCCGCGCTGGCGCCGGCTCCTGGCGCTCTGCACCGACCTCTCGCTCTTCGCCGCGTTGACGCTGGCGCTCTCGCCGCTGCTCCCCGCATCGCCGGATTGGATCCAGCTGGCGTCGCTCGCGGGCTTCGTGATCGTGCTCTCGTACTACTACTTTGCGGGCACGTGGCTGCTGTGGGGAAAGACGATCGGCGGTGCGATCTTCGACGTCCGCGTGATCGCCGACGCCGGCGCCATGACCCTGCGCGACGCGTCGATGCGCTGGGCGGCGGTCTACCTCTCGCTGGTCACGTTCGGTCTGGGGTTTGCGCTGGCGGCGCTGCCGTCGCGGCGCTCGCTGCCGGACCGGATGTCGTCGACGCACTGCGTCGCGAGCTGACTCTCCCCGCCTCCACCCACGCGAAGCGCGTGAGCAGCGATCCGAGAATCGTCGCCGCGGCGGCGGCTTTGCGCCTGCCGATCAATCGCAGGACGAAAGGCACGGGACCGGAGAGCACGCCGGCGGTTTTCATCAGCGCGCCTTCTTCGATCGGTGCGGCTGTCTCGAACAGTGCGGCGCCCAGCGCCAGCGAGCTCAGTGCGCGCTGTTTGTGTCCGCGCAACTCGAGCAGCGAGCACGCGGTGCCGAGCGCCGACGCCGCGAAGTGCACCGGCAACACGCGCGCGTTCTCCTTCCACACCGGAATCGCAGTGACGCCGAGAAGCACGCCGGTGTAGGTGGCCATCCCGAGGCCGGTGAGGGCGGAGAGCGGCGCGAAGATCGGCAGCAGCAGCGTAGCCGTCGAGGCGCCGCCGAACACGGCCACCGTCCACGCGCCGACGGACATCGGCGACTGCGGATTGAACACGCGCAGCATGTTCAGGAAACGCCCGGGCCGCCCGAGGTCGGCGATGAGCAGCGGCGTGGAGAGATTGGCGCCGATGGCGGCGATCCAGCGCGCGTCGCGAATCAACTTTTCGTCCTCGCCCGCGACCTGCGCCGCAACGCCGATCACCGCCGCGGCTCCAGCCGCGCCGCCGACGAAAAAGTACGTGGGGATCTCCCACGTCCACACCGGAGGCTTGAACAGCGGCTGGTCCTGGTAGTTCATTTCGAGAGTCGAAAGGCGACGAGCGCGGCCAGCGCCATCACGCCCGCGGCCGCGGCGGCGGAGCTCCATGCCGGCTTCATCACCGTCGCAGGCACTTCAGGGTTCGACGGCAGGTTGTAGTCGCGCTCATCTCCGCGCACGAGGAAGATCGAATGCGTGCCCTCGACCGACGTGCCGGTGGGATTCCACAGCTTCGCGTCCGTCATCCCCGCCGCGTGCAGTTTCTCGATGCGCGCGTCGGCGGCGCGCTGCATCTCCTCGAGATCGCCGAAGAGAATCGAGCCCGTCGGACACGCGCTCGCACACGCGGGCTGCAGGCCGGCCTTCTGGCGGTCGTAGCAGAACGTGCACTTGAACGCGCGGCCGTCGGTGGGCCTGCGATCGACGACGCCGAACGGGCAGCTGACCACGCAGTAGCCGCAGCCGTTGCAGATGTCGGGCTGGATGTACACGCCGCCGAACTCGGTGCGGATGATCGAGCCGGTGGGACAGGCATCGAGACAGCCCGCCACCTCGCAGTGCTTGCAGACGTCGGACGAAAACTGCCAGGTGATGACATGCGGTGCGTTGCCGCCCGCGCCGATCTGCGTCTCATGCTCGACGAACTTCACGTGACGCCAGGTGGAGTGACCGAGGCCGAGGGTGTTGTCGTAGGACTTGCCGGAGAACTGGAAGCCGTCCGCGGGGACGTCGTTCCACTCCTTGCACGCAACCTCGCACGCCTTGCAGCCGATGCAGAGCGTCGAGTCGGTGAAGAAGCCGGTCGTTCCTTTTACGGTGCGCGCTGCAGATTGCACGTCAGTCCTTTCGACTCGAAGATCTTCACGTTCGGCTCTTCCGAGATGGCGAGCAAGTCATTGACCACATCGCCCGTCACGAGCCCTCGCCCGCCCCAGTGATACGGCAGTCCCACCTGATGCACGCGCTGACCGTGAATGTCGAGCGAGGGCATGCGCGTCGTGACCAGCGCCCGTGCGCGAATCGCGCCGCGCGCGGTGGAGATCTCGACCATCTCGCCGTTGCGCACGCCCGCTTCGTTCGCCAGTTCGGGTGAGATCTCCGCGAAGAGCTCGGGCTGCAGCTCCGCAAGGTGGGAAAGCGTGCGCGACATCCCTCCGGCGGTGTGGTGCTCCGTCAATCGATAAGTGGTCAGGACGTACGGAAAACGCGCGTCGGGCGACGATGCGTACGGATTGTCGGGACGCTCGAACTTCTGCGCGGCGGGATTGGTCTGCTGCGCGTACAGCGGATTGGTGATGTTGGACTCGAGCGGCTCGTAATGCGTGGGCAGCGGCCCGTCTTTCAATCCCGATGGCACCCACAGCCAGCCCATGCCGTCGGGGTGCATGATGAACGGCGCGTCGCCGGGCAACGCTTCGTCGCCGCCTTTGTCTTCGTCGGGCTTGTAGTGCGGGTCTTTGCCGCGCGTGAAGTCGGCGACGTCATGGCCCACCCACTCGCGCTTCGCTTCATCCCACCACACCAGCGCCTTGCGCTCACTCCACGGCTTGCCGTCGGGATCGGCCGAGGCGCGGTTGTAGAGGATGCGCCGGTCGAGCGGCCACGCGTATCCCCAACCGTGGCCGTAGCGGCCTTGCGGCGCGCGCGCGTTCGCCTTGTTGGTGCCGTCGTGGACGCCGGAGTAGATCCAGCAGCCGCATGCCGTGGTGCCGTCGGCCGCGAGCTCGCCGAAGTGCTTGATAGGGTCGCGTGTCATCCCGAGCGCAGTCGAGGGATTCCCTGCCTCGTGCGATGTAGAAGGCCCCTCGACTGCGCTCGGGGTGACCCTCTCGCGCCAGCCATGCATCTCGCGCAGGACTTCTTCCGCATCTTCGTCCGCGTACTCCCACGTCAGCGCGCGCAGCGCGGCGTCACGAGAGGCATCCGTCGCGCGCGCTTTCAGCTTGCGCCCCAGCTCCACCATGAACTGCAGCTCGCTGCGCGCGTCGCCCGGTGGTTCGACGGCTTTCTCGCGCCACTGCAGCAGGCGCTGCGTGTTCGTGAACGTCCCTTCCTTCTCCACGTGCGACGCGGCAGGAAAGAAGAACACTTCGGTGTCGATGGTGTCCGGCGACTCTTCCCAGAAATTCGACGTCTCGGTCTCGACCAGCTCGCGCACGACGAGCCATTTCAACTTACCCAGCGCCGCGCGCTCGAGCTTCGCGTTGGGCGATCCGACGGCGGGATTCTGTCCCATCACCATCAAGCCTTCCAGCTTACCGTCGGCCATGTCGAGCCAGTAGCCAAAGTACGAGTGATCGCCGGTCAGGCGCGGCAGCCACGCGAATCCGAAGTCGTTCTCGCGCGTGGCTGCGTCGCCGTAGTACGCCTTCAGCAGCGAGACCATGTACTTGTCGACGTTGTGCCACCACCCCTTGTCGGCCTTGTGCTTCTTCAGGTACGCCGCGAGGTCGCGCTCCTCGGAAGTGGGCATGGGCAGATAGCCGGGCAGGATGTCGTACAGCGTGGGCACGTCCGTCGAGCCCTGGATGGATGCGTGTCCGCGCAAGGCCATGATGCCGCCGCCGGGACGGCCGACGTTGCCGAGAAGCAGTTGCAGGATGGCGGCGGCGCGGATGGTCTGCACGCCCGAGGAGTGCTGCGTCCAGCCGACGGCGTAGCAGATCGCGCCCGTTTTCTCACGTCCCGACGCGCTGGTGAAAACGTCGGCTACTTTCAGGAACTCATCGCGCGGAATGCCGCACGTCCGCTCCACCAGCTCCGGCGTGTAGCGCGCGAAGTGTTTGCGCATCATCTGAAACACGCAGCGGGGATGCTGAAGGGTCTCGTCGCGCGGCGGGTTGGACGGCGTCTGCGGCGTGCCCTGTCCTTCACCGCGATGGCCGGTATCGCGCGATCCTCCGGACGATCCCGGGTACGCCCACGTCTCCGCCGCGGAGAAGATCCCGCCCAGCTCCTCGGCATCCACGAAATCGTCGCGCACGATCACCGCGGCGTTCGTGTAGCGCACGACATACTCCTCGAAGTACTTCCGCTCTTCGAGCACGTAGCGGATCAGGGCGCCGAGGAAGACCAGGTCGCTGCCTGCGCGGAGCGGGAGCCAGTAGTCCGACATCGCGGACGTGCGCGTGAAACGCGGATCGACGTGAATGACCTTCGCGCCGTTTTTCTCACGCGCCTCGATCACCCACTGGAACCCGACCGGATGGTTCTCGGCCATCGACGAGCCCATGATCAGAATGGCGTCGGCGTTGGCGAGGTCCTGCTGAGCGGTGGTGGCGCCGCCGCGTCCCAGTGAGGTGCCCAGACCGGGCACCGTGGAGCTGTGTCATATCCGTGCCTGATTGCTCAGGCACACCATCCCCAGTCCGGCGGTGAACAGCTTCTTGATCAGATAGTTTTCTTCGACGTCGAGCGTGGCGCCGCCGAGGTGCGCGACGCCGGTGGTGTGCATGTGCTCCTCGTCGAACGTCGCGTTGCGCGAAGTCCACAGGCGGTCCGCCACCAGGTCCACCGCGGAGGCGAGATCCATGTCCACCCACGCGCGCGATCGCGGCGCGCGGTACTTCACCTTGGTCGCGCGCGCGGCGTGCGTCACGAGCTCGTAGCTCGCGGAGCCTTTGGGACAGAGATGACCCCGCGAGATGGGCGACTGCGGATCGCCCTCGATGCTGACCACCTTTCCGCCGCGATGGTAAACAAGTTGACCACAGCCTACGGCGCAGTACGGACAGATCGATCGGGCCACGCTGGTGGTCTCGTTCTTCGGACGAAGCGCGCGCGTGGCGTCGCTGACGGCAGCCTCGCGATCGCCGCGAAGCTGCCGGATCAACGGCCACTTCAGAAGAAGCTCGGCCAGCACGGAGCGGATCTTATCGCTTCGTCTGGATCCGGATCGCTCCCACGGTCACAGTTCCCGCGCTCGCGCTCGGTCCCGCCGCCTCCTCGGTCGTCCCGCCGGTGGGCTCGAAGGACACGTCGACATCCGCGGGATTGGGATTGCCGAGGCGTGCCAGCTCGTCGGTGACGTCATAGAAGAGGAGGCGGTGTCCGCGCGGCGTGTCGGGCGCCTCGTGCTGCGCATGCGCGCGATGCAGCACGCCGAACCAGTTGATCGTCGCGACGTACTCACGCCGCGACGGATCGCTGCGCAAGCGCAGGTAGATGCGATACGTGATGCCGGGGTTGCCGCCCTGCACCTGCACGTTCTCGAGAATGAGCACGCTGTGTCCCGACTCCACTTCCACCGCCTCGGGCAGTCCGGGCTCGGGGCCTTCGAGAGTGCTCGGTTGCAGCGGCATGTTCAGCGTGCGGCCGCGCAATTCGACGGGCGCGATGTTGGTGACGGTGGGCAGTTCGCGCTGCACGCCTTCGAGCTGCGGCGTCTCGACGGCCGGCACGCAGTTCGTGGTCTGGTCGTACACGTAGTCGATGCCGCCGGGCTCGAAGAGCTGCGAGACTTTCATCGACACGGCGGCGCCGTTCTGGTCGACGAAGGTCCACGACTGATCGAACCATGACTGCGGCATGCCCAGGTTGGCTTTGGCCCAGGCCAGATCGATGGTGGCGCCGTTGGCCTTGCGCACCATCCAGCACTGCCACAGGCGATCGATGTTCGCGTGATGCATGTAGAAGACAGGATCGAGTCCGGCCACGGGCACGATGCCGATGTCGGGCGCCTGGCAGTTGGTGCCCGTGCCGCAGTGCATGACGCCGTGCGGCTGCCCTTCCAGCGACTGCGAGAACGGCGCGAAGGTCTTGAAGTCGAACGCCTCGGAAGCGTCGCCGTCGTTCGGATCGATGGAGGCGACGTTGGTGTTCAAACCCATCGTGCGGAAGGTGTCGACGAGCGTGTTTCCGGTGGCGGTGCCGCGCATCATCGTGGGCAATGCGATGCCGCCGCCGGGACCTTTGTCATCGTAGTAATCCCAGTACGGCAGCGCGAACTTGGGATCGCCGGAGAACTTGCGCATCGTCCTCTCGAAGTACTTGAGGTACATGCGATGCCACGGCAGAAACTGCAGGTTGCCGTGCTGGCACGTGCCCCACACGTTCTTGGAGATGCCGTCGTTGGGCAGCGACCAGTCGCGCACGTGCGTGTAGTAGCCGACGCAGGTGGTGAACTGGATGCCGGTCAGGCCGGCGCAGTTGGAATTCGCATCAGCCTTGAACGCGGCGGCCGGACCGGAGGAGTTGGGTCCGGTGCCGAAGTAGCCGTGCGTGTTCGCCCAGTACACCCAGCTCTGGCGGAAGTCGGCGGTGGTGGGACGCAAAGTGTTGCGCTCCTTCATCCGCGTGACGGCGCGCTTGAGCGCGGCCACCTTGGCCGGATCCTTCGCGAAATCGGACGCGCTGATGCGCGTGAACTGCGCGGACGCACCACCTGCGACGAAAAGGGCAACCAGGAACACTCCTGCGATCCGTTTCATGACGTAGTTCCCCCTGAAGAGAGGAGTGTGGGCGGGAGGCGAGTTCCCTACCCGGCCTCGTCGAACCTGACCTCGAGGTAGACCTCGCCGATCTTCAGGCGGCACGATAGCGAGTTGAGCTCGATCTCCGCGTCCAGGTCATTCGACTCGCGCAGCGTCCACTCGCCGTTCGGCTGGCGCGTGTAGAGCTCGATGTGAACGCGATCCTGAGAGACCAGCATGTAGCCCGCGAGCGATTTCACACCGCGGTAGCGCTCGGACTTCGTGCCGCGATCGTAATTCTCGGTTTCGTCAGAGAGCACTTCCACGAGGAACGTGGGGTTGAGGAGCGTGTCCTCGTTCGCGTCGAGCAATCGCAGCGGCTCGCACGCAACTCCCACGTCCGGATATGTGTAGTGGCGCAACGGGTCGGTGGCGACGCGGAAATTCGCGGTGAAAGCGAGGCATGGCGCCTGGCGAAGCAGAGTACTGAGCTCGCACACGAGATTCGACGCGATGAGCACGTGCCGGATCGAAGAGACCGCGCGCGGAATCATCTCGCCGTCGACGTAATCGCTCCTGTCCTCAACAGCCGCACGCTCGATACGCAGGTACTCCTCGGCGGTCATCCCGAATCAGGTTAGCACCGCCACCGTGATACGGTCCCTCCCGCCCATGACCCGCATCCACCGCATCGATGCCAGCGGAGCGACGGAGGTCGATGACGCGCTGGTGGTGGAAGAGCCGCTGGAGATCCGCGTCAACGATCGGGCGGTGTCGGTGACGTTGCGCACGCCGGGCGATGACTTCGATCTGGCCGCCGGATTTCTCTTCACCGAATCGATTCTGCGGAGTGCCGAGGAGGTCGCCGAGCTCCGGCACTGGGGGTCGCCGAATGTCGTGCGCGTGGCGTTGCGAGACGGCGTGCGCGTCGATCTGGCGCGGCTGCAGCGGAACTTCTACTCCGCGTCGTCGTGCGGCGTTTGCGGGAAGGCTTCGATCGACGCCATCCGGGTGCAGACGAACGCGCTGCAAAACAGGATGGATGTGCCGCGCGACGTGATCGTGGATCTGCCGGCGAAGCTTCGCGACGCGCAGAAGACCTTCGACGCGACGGGCGCCATTCACGGCGCCGGCATCTTCTCGGCGGACGGCACGCTGCTGTGCGCGCGCGAAGATGTGGGACGCCACAACGCCGTCGACAAGGTCATCGGCTCGTTCTTTCGCGAAGGCGGAACGTTGAGCGAAAAGATCCTCGTCGTCAGCGGGCGCGCGAGCTTCGAGATCGTGCAGAAGGCCATCGTCGCGCGCATTCCCGTGCTGGCGGCGGTCGGTGCACCGTCGACGCTGGCCGTGGAGCTGGCGCGCGAGATGGGACTGACGCTCTACGGCTTCGTGCGCGACGGGCGCTTCAACGCGTACGCGTGAACGTGCGCGCCCGCTCGACCCTGGCCACGCGCGTGATGAACTCCGCGTACCACTTGCCGCGGCCTTCCGTCTGGGCGATGCGATGCTCGGCGTGCGCGCGCCAGTTGGCGATGGCCTCCTCGCTCTCCCAGTACGACACGGTGATGCCGAGGCCGTCGGCGCCGCGCGCGGACTCGACGCCGAGGAAGCCGGGCTGGCCGGATGCGAGCTCCACCATCTTCGCGGCCATGTCGCCGTAGCCCTCGTCGATCTCGGTGCGCGTCGACGTGAAGATCACGGCGAAGTACGGCGGCTCGGGAGTGCGGGCGGGAGCGGACATCGTCACCACAGCTTCGCGAACTTGCGCGGATTCGTTTCGCGCATCAATTCGTACACGCCGGCGAAGATCGTCTCGCGATTGGGCTTGGACCAGTAGTCGCCGTCCGAGCCGTACGCGGGACGATGCGCTTTCGCGGCCATGGTGCGCGGCTCGGAGTCGAGCCATTCGTACGCTTTGTCGCGCTCGAGCACCTGCTGGAGCATGAACGCGCTCGCGCCGCCGGGAACGTCTTCGTCGATGAAGGCCACGCGATTGGTCTTGCGGATCGATTCCGCGATCACGCCGCGCACGTCGAACGGCAGCAGCGTCTGCACGTCGATCACTTCCGCCTCGATGCCGTTGCGCGCCAGCAGCTCCGCGGCTTCCTGCACGATGCGCAGCGTCGCGCCGTAGGACACGAGCGTGACGTCCGAGCCCTCGCGCAGAACCTCGGGCACGCCCAAAGGCAACGTCATGTCGCCGATGTTCGAGGGAAGCCTTTCCTTCGAGCGATAGGCGTTCAGCACCTCGACCACGATGGCCGGATCATCGCCCCGCAGCAGCGTGTTGTAGAAGCCCGCGGCCTGGGTCATGTTGCGCGGAACGCAGACATGCATGCCGCGCACGAGATGGATGATGCCCGCCATCGGCGAGCCGGAATGCCAGATGCCTTCGAGGCGATGGCCGCGCGTGCGCACGATCACCGGCGCGGCCTGACCGCCCGCGGAACGCCAGCGCAGCGTGGCCAGATCGTCGGACATGATCTGCAGCGCGTACAGCACGTAGTCGAGGTATTGGATCTCCGCGATGGGCCGCAGGCCGCGCAGTGCGGCGCCGATGGCCTGGCCGAGAATCGTGCATTCGCGGATGCCGGTGTCCATGACGCGGCAGACGCCGTAGCGCTCCTGCAGGCCCATGCAACCCTGATTGACGTCGCCGAGCTTTCCGACGTCCTCGCCGAAGATGATCAGACGCGGATCGCGCTGCAGCGCGGCGTCGAAGCAGTTGTTGATGATTTCGAAGCCGTTCAGCGACTGCGCATCATCGGCGTACCGCGGCCCGACTTCTTCGACTTCGATGCCGCTGACGAGATGCGCGCCGTAGCGTGCGTCTCCCTCGTCCATCTTCGCGCGCACCCACGCTGACGCTTCTTCGTCGCGATTGGCGATGACCGCCGAAGCGACGGCGCGGACGGCATCGCGGCGATAGGGCGACTGCGTCTTCTGCAGTTCGGTCTTGAGCTCGTTCGCCCCAAGGCGGTCGAGGATGGCGACGGCTTCGCGAACCTCGGCATCGATCGGCGCGCGATACGCTTCCCACGCGCGCCGCTGTGCGTCGCGCACGGCCTGGACGTCTTCCTTCTCCATCGCGTCGAAGTCGGCCGCGCTGCCGATGCCCTGCGCGATCATCCACTCGCGCATCCTGCGAATGGCGTCGAACTCGACTTCCCAATCGAGACGCTCTTTCGTCTTGTAACGCTCGTGACTGCCCGACGTCGAATGTCCCTGCGGCTGCGTCACCTCGGTCACATGCACGATCGCGGGGACGTGCTCGTGACGCACGATCGTCGCAGCGGCGATGTACGTCTCGCAGAGCGCCGCGTAGTCCCACGCCTTGACGGTGTAGATGTCGAACCCCTGCTTCGACTTGTGCTCGCGCTGGAAGCCTTTCAGCAGCTCGCTGATGTTGTCTTTCGTGACCTGATGCTCGTTCGGCACGCTGATGCCGTAGCCGTCGTCCCAGATGGAGACGACCATCGGGATCCCCAGCACTCCCGCCGCATTCAGCGACTCCCAGAACATCCCCTCCGCGCAACTCGCGTTGCCGATCGTGCCCCATGCGATCTCGTCGCCGTGCCGGGTGAACTTCTCGGCGCCCGCGATGCCGAGCTCGCGATAGAGCTTGGATGCCCACGCCAGTCCGACCAGTCGCGGCATCTGGGAGCCCGTCGGCGAGACGTCGGCGGC